>JBHIXQ010000079.1:0-7869 GCA_041984705.1 Leptonemataceae bacterium
GCCAGCCAGATTCCGTGCTCCGATCCCAGCCAGTGGATGGAAACCTCTGGAGTAGTTCCTGGCATTTAGCAAGGATTTCCTCTCCTGGAGCTCTCAGAACCGGACATTCATTCAGGGACAGTATCGTTTCAAAATCCTGGGGAGGACGGAGGCCTACGTCCGTTCCATTTACAGCAAAGTCCATGCGATTTCGAAAATGTTCCTTTTCCGGGGCCGGCAGCAATTCCGGTGTCAGACCGAATTGTTTCTGCATTTTTTGCTCAACGGGGGCCGATTTCCATTTCCACTGGAAATTGTATTCCAGATGCCGGGCCCTGCATCCGCCACAGATTCCTGCATGCTGACATCCCGGTTCGGCCGAAAGCTGGATACCTTCCGGAGGATGATCTGCTTTTTCAATATGTACTACCTGAAATTTGCTTTTTCTTCCTTTTCTCAGTATTCTAAACTGAACAAGGTCTCCGGGAAGAGCAAATGGGACAGAATACTTCTTCCGCTTGAATTCCATTTCCCCTTCAAGTTTTTCATTTAACCTCTGAACCGGTAGCGCCATGCGTCAAATTCTCACCTCTGTCTGACGATTCTATAGAAAAGAAAATTCATGGAATGGATTCTGCTATTATTACTGGGCGGCCTGGCCGCCGGAACAGCCTTCTGGGCTGCAGGAGGGAAGGACGAGGATTCCCAGGATTTGCCGCGTGGTACCGGACCCAGAAGCAGTCCGGACCTACCAGAGGCCGGTGGCTCCGGCCAGGGCAGGGATCGAGGCCAGCCGGTGGTCATCGGCTCGGGCAGCAAAGAAGAAGCGGCCCGGGCCATTCGCCAGGCGTTTGAAAGTGCGCCGGATTCGGTGCAGGGAAAATTACTTCAGGGAGAGCCTCAGAAAGTTCAGGAGACCCTGGATAAACTAAAAGAAGAGAGACGGCAGAGGAGGCGAAAGCCTCTAAAAGTGAGCTACGGCACTGACGAAATTGTGCCTCGTTCATCGCCTCATGCCCACCATCGTCGGCCATTGCAAAGTGCAGAAGCCCTGGTGGAAAACCAGCAGGCGGATGAAGCGCTTTCCATCTATCAAAGAGTTATGAAGCGCATCCCGGACGAAGCTCCCCGGGAAAAGATCAATGCCAACATAGAAGATATTAAGCGATGGCAGGAAGGTCTGGACCTGGAAGAGGATGAAGGCTTCGAGTTTCCAGAAATCATTATTCCTCTGACTACCCAGGCTCTGGCTCTGGAAAACCTGAGCGAAGGTCTGCGAAACCTTTCCGATACACTTTCCAGACAGATAGGCGAAGCACTGGCTCAGGCTCTGGCACGACAGCCCATCCAGGGTCAATTCTCCGGAGATCTACGTAGCGGTGGAGCTCCAGCTTCTGGCCCTTCGTCGCCCCCGCAGGCACCTTCGCAAGGATCTGCCAGTCCGGCCGCTGTACCGTCTGCAGCACCATCGGCGCCGGCGACATCCGGCCCCGTAGCCTCTGGCCCGGCTGTTGCTACCGGTGCCACCTCCTTTGCACCGGTGGGCTACTCAACCACTGAAGTCCCCCCTGGTATTCCACAGGTAGCTGTTCCCTCTGCTGCTGTGCCTACAGGAGAAATCGTCCAGGGATATGAACCAACCGAGTATCATGATTACGGTTTCCATGGCCTGGATGTGGATGACCTCGGCAACGTTCGCACAGATGGATGGACCGACGCTGACTTTGAAAGGGAATGGGAAAAGTATAAGAATCTTCCTGCGTTTGATAGGCGATCCGGAAAAGAGCGAAGGAGCGGTACCGACCGTAGAGGAAAGCCGGATCCCAAGCGACCGGATCGAAGATCCGGAGAAGATCGCAGAAAGAAAGATCTTTTCAAAGAACGCGATGAATTCCTGAAGAAATTAGAAAAGCATCGCGAGAATAAAAAGAAGCTAGAAGAACTTAAGAAAAAGCCGCCGGAGCCTGTAAAATTTCCTGGCGCTCCTGTGGCTGCCGTTCCGGAAACCGAGAAAGATGAAACGGTCATTCGCATTGAGAATGCAAGAATCGAGATTGGGGAATGGCCTGCCCGCGGCGAACCGGATGAGAAGAAAGAGGAGGAGCCGGAACCGGAACGTGAACTGAAGGCCGAGCCGGAACCAGAGTCCGAGCCAGAGCCCGAACCCGAGCTCGAGCCGGAGCCGGAAGATGAATCCAAACCTGAGACTCAAAAAATTGATCATGTGGCCGCCACGGATCTGGAGCCCCTGGGGTTTCCTTCGCCTCTAGAGGATGATCATGCGGTAGAGGAGAAGCCAGACGGTCAGGAACCCATGGAAACCAGAAGCTCCATGGGAGAAGGGGACGATGAACTGGGTGAAGGAGTGGAAGCGGCGGAATTCCCGGATTCTCCTCCGGAAGAGCCGCAGCAGGTGCAGGAAATTCGAGGTGTTCTGGAACTCAAGCCACCGGATGAAGACGATGCCCCTTTTCTTACACTTACATACGATTTTGCCAAGATTCCGGACTCTTTCAAGCTCAGTAGAGATTATCATACCATGGAGTATGCTTACTACAAATACAAACCCATGCTGATCAAAGCTCAGGAATTTACTCGCAGAAAGATGCTCAAGAATGCATTGAACTATTATCGAGTGATCAAGTCGCAGAACATTCCTCCAGAATTTAAAAGGATGATCAATCGAAACATCCGGGATATCACCGATTATCTGGAGAAATTCCTGATGAGTCGAAGCGAATGATCGCGGTATCCGCCACAGGTTTTGCATGTCTGGCATTGCTGGTGGGCATGCTTCTTTATTATCGCATCTCAGTTCTGCGAAAGTATCTTATCCAGCCGGCCTTACTGGGAGGGATCTTTCTTCTCGCACTGGGCTCTCAGGGCACCGCCATGATTGCTCAGGAGAATTATGATACGTGGTCCAACTGGCCTGGATTTCTGATTTCATTTCTGTTCTCTACGCTGATCCTTGCTGCGCCAGACAACAGGTCCCGTAGTCGCTCCATGGGCCCTGTATTCTTCCAGGGTGGCTATGTCTGGATCCTGGCTCTGGGCCAGATTGCTGCCGGGCTGGCAGTGATTTCCTTTTTTGATTCCCGATGGTGGGTTGCAGGACATATCATCGAGATTGGCTGGATGGGTGGTCATGGAAGTGCTGCGGCCTTAATTGCCGTGGCTGACGATCTGGGCCACAGGGAAGCGGCGGAGCTGGCACTATTCTCTGCGACTATCGGTCTGCTTTACGGCTCCATAAGCGGAATGTTTTTTATTAACATTATCAAGCGTAAGTTTGAAAATGACCCTGCAGGAGCCTTCGGTATACCTTATTCGAAAAGCGTTTCGGAGCCCCTTTCCGGTGTTGCAGACGAAGCACCACGCCGCAACAATATCGCCGAATCCTCTGTCCAACCGGCATTGAACCTGGACGAGAATGCGAGCTGGCTTATTTCTATCATCGCTGCTGTTTTGCCTGTGGCTGTTGCTTATTTCTTTCTGGAGCTACTTTCTCTCGCATTGGCCCGGACTTATCCAGATGCCTCAATGTGGCCTGGCAAACTTCCCCTGTTCTTTATAGCACTGCTCTTTGCGTTTCCAGTGCGAAAGATTTTGCAGGCATGGAATATACTGGAAACAGGCCATGCTAGAATTCTAAACAGCCTCATACTGGAGTTTCTAATTGTTTCCGCCATCGCCACTCTGAATCTGGGATTGCTTCTGGATAGCTGGGAGATTCTACTGTCGCTTACTCTGATTGGAGCTCTCTGGACCGCCTTTTGCTTTTTCTGGATTGCTCCCAGACTACTGGACCATCATCCAGATCTGGCCATTATTAATTACGGGATGTCCACCGGTGTAACGGCCCTGGGTTTGCTATTGCTTAGATCCTATAGGAATCGAATTCCCAGCGAACCGGCCACGATCTATGGCCTTGCGGCCCCTTTTTCGGCCCCCTTTATCGGGGGCGGCATTATCAGCCTGTTGCTTCCTATCTGGACTCTGGAGTTTGGCCCACTCAGTCTTTCGCTGGTCATTTGCGTAATCGTAATTTGTCTTTTGCTTTCGCTCCTGTGGTTTAGAAGATCATTGTCCGGAAAAAATTGATACCCAGCATTCATGTGTACCATGTCTACCAAGCACAAAAAAGTGAATGTATCGCACGGGCAAAGTCCAGAGAAGTCATCTCTGCACGATCCGGATTTTGTAGCCGGGCTCTTTGATCGCATGGCTTCCACCTATGGTGTTCTTAACTACATAACGTCTTTCGGTTTTTCCGAGCGATGGAGAAAGCAGTGCGTCCAGGCAGTGTCCCCGGAGGAGTGGCCGGAACCCCTGGTAGTGTACGATCTGATGAGCGGCATGGGAGAAGCATGGCCGTCGCTTCTGAGACTCCCATTGCAAAAACTCAAGGCAGTGGATCTTTCAGAGGGAATGTGTGGCAAAGCCCGGGAACATTCCAGGCGATATGATGCAGACATTGAAGTTCTGCAATCGGATGCCCTGGGTGACTCCATCCCTTCCGGACAGGCAGATCTGGTGATTTCCTGCTTTGGTCTAAAGACACTGAGCCAGGAGCAAAGGGATCTCCTTGCTCGGAAGGTTTTCGATTATCTTAAGCCTGGAGGGAGATTCTCCTTTGTGGAGATATCCAGTGCCCGGGGCTGGTGGCTCGGTGGCCTGTACCGATTCTACCTTAAAAGAATTATACCTGTTCTGGGCCGGCTTTTCGGTGGAGATCCCGGAGCCTACGGAATGCTGGGTGTTTACACCGTTTCCTTTGGAAACTGTAAAGATTTCGCCGATGCATTGCGAAAGCATGGACTGGAAGCTAATTTCGGCCAGCTATTCTTTGGATGTGCCAGTCTGGTTTCCGGACGGAAGCCAGCTTCCGGATCTTGAATCCACAGGTAAGGAAAACAGATGGCTACAATCCTGCCCTCTGTTCTTAATTTCTGCTTGAACCCAATTCTACATGCACCGTCCAATGTTTAAGTCCACAGGGATTCCTATGAGAAAAGAAAAATCGTTTCCAGCAATTCTTTCAATTTTGATTCTTCCCGCCTTGCTTCTGGCATCCTGCGCACTTGGCTCAGCGCATCGCGACGCAACTACAGGCTCTTACGAAGAAGCGGAAGAAACCGCTATGATGCCCGAAGAAAGCAAGCGAGCGAGAAGGGACTCCGACGATGCTCCGGTTGCAGATAAGCAGCAGGAGAGGATGGTCATCTACGAAGCCGGATTGAAAAACTCGGTAAATGAAATCGAGCCTGCATTGCAGAAAGCTCGCAGCATTGTGGAAGGGTACAAAGGATACCTGGAAAAGCAGCAGGTGAACAAAGAAAGCACTTCTGCATTTTTATTGATTCGAGTACCGGTAACTCATTTTACCGATGCGCTGGCAGATCTTTCTAAAATAGGCACTGTTGTACATAGAAACATCAAAGCCGATGATATTACTCGCGAGTTCGCGGATCTTTCGCAGCGCCTGGAAAACCGAAAGCAACTTCTTGATCGACTGTATGAAATACTCAAAAAGACCACGGAAACCAAGCAGAAGATTCGCATACTGAATGAAATCGCCCGGCTGAACAAGGAAGTAGAGTCCATGCAGGCCAGACGAGATTATATGGCGAAGAAGGCGGCCTTTTCTACTATTGAGATTACTTTTGTGGCCCAGGCTAAAATGAGCGTAAATCAGGGTTCCGCTATTCCCTGGATTCGATCCCTTCGCCCGGATCGTCGCACTTTGAATGAGGCCCCGGCTTTTGACTTTGCTTTACCAGATGGATTTCTGGATTATTCGGATCAGTACGGTTCCAGCGGAGACTATATCTATGCAAGTCCGGATGGAGTGCAGATCCGGGCCGCAACCATAGATAACAATCCAAAAGCAGATGCCAGCTATTTTGAGCGAGCCCTGCAATACGAACGGGGACGATATCCCGAAAAGGTTCTTAATTCCAGTCGAAGCGACAACAGGGTTATTCTTACTACTCCTCAGCAAGTAGGATATGACCGGGCATTCTATACCATCGTACTTTTTGTGGATGGCGATGATTTGCATGTGATCGAGGTGTTTTATCCTAACGAGGAAATCTATAATAAGCAGAGGAAGGTGGTGGAACCGGCCATTCAATCCATACAGCCCAGATCAGCTTTCATTCGCTTTATTGAGGGGATCCTATAATGCAGGTTAACAATATGATTAAGTCCTTTATTAGAATTTCTTTTCTGGGCCTGCTTCTGGCAGCCCTGTTACCCGCTGCCGCAGAAGAAGCTAGCGGCAATAAAGAGGTTACCAGTCTTGAGTTTTCCGTTCGCACAGAATCCTCGGATCGGTTTACCGATGAAATGATGAATTATGCCAAAAAATCCGGTGGCTACCTGGTAACCATGCGAAGCGGTTATCTTGAATTAAGATTGCCTGCCAGTCTGGGAAGGGAAGGGGTGGAGAGTCGCATTTCTGCTGTTCCCGGCACCAATGTATATCGGGCTTCCCGGGCCACCGAGGATGTATCCGGAGACCTGGTAGATCTGCGAGCTCGACTGAAAGTAGCAGAAAGCAACCTTGGAAAACTGAGAGCTCTCTCGCGGGAAGCAGGTATGGATGATCTTCTGGATCTGGAGCGAGCATTGAATCGATCGCTGGAAGAAGTGGAAACGCTCAAAGGGGAGATTCGTTATCTGGAGGAGTCGGCCACTCTGTTTTCTGTAAAGATTCAGATTAATTCTACTCGAGGCACATCGGATCCGGAGACTGTGCGTATCCCCTGGGTTCGCGGTCTTACATTGAATCAGGTTCTGGGAGGACTGGAATGAAATATTTAGCAATCGTACTGGGTATCTTTGTATTGAGCTGCCAGGGACCGATGATCCAGGCCCCATCCGGGTTTGCCGTCTATGAGAACGATTCCAGCGCCTATCATCTGGTGTCTCCAGATGCTGTTCGTGTAAGGGTTTACAAAACGGAAAACCAGCCCAAAGGGAATCTTAGCACCCTTACCAGCGCAGTGGAGCTCCACTTCAAATCCCTGGGATACGAAGTCCTGCGAAATGAAGCGATAGAAACCAACAATGGACTTCAAGGCAGATTGTTCATCACTTCGGTCATGACTATGAACGGCGAATATAGATATCTCGCTTCCTTCTTCCCTGTGGAAGACGATGTACTGATCGTGGAAGCAGGCGGCAGAAAGGATGACTTTGCTGCCTACGAAAAGGACCTGATCAGCCAGATTAGAACACTGCATTAATGCTCTGGAGCATGGCATGCCGGACCGTTTTGTAGTGAAACCTTCCGGCCCCAAACAAGGGCTCCAAAAATTATTGCACGTCCAATTTGTATCCTTTTTCTGGAAAGCTGTGATTGTCACTCGTAAGTTATCAGTTCTTCTTCCGTTGCTGATTTTTTCTTTCTGCACTTTACAGGACGATTCATCTCTGGTTCCACCGGCCGGCAAAAAGGTCGTGCACGATTCCGGCAGGAATACAGAGGTTTATATATTCTGTCCGGATTGGGTCACTGTAGAATACAAAAAAAGTAGGTTTCGCCCCCATATGCGCAGAGGTATCTGGAAGCGAAATGCCGGCAAAATTGAAATCCTCTGGCAATCGGAGTATGGAGGCGAAGGGGTAGGAGAACCGGTGGGCGATTGTGCCACGGACTGTCGCTACCCTTCGTACAAGAAGTTTGATCGAGCGATAGATTCCACCCTGAACCTGGACTGGAAATATATTGAGGATCATCCTTTCGGGGACTGGTCCGTTTCGGATCATCCTCTGGATTGCGGAGATGGCAATTAGCTGTTAGCTACAAATAGACATCTTTTTTGCTCGGCTCCGGTACCATAGTATTCCTCTGGTCTGGCTGAGATCTTATCAGGTTTTCCA
>JBHIXQ010000080.1:0-7813 GCA_041984705.1 Leptonemataceae bacterium
CCTGGGTATGACCTTTGTAGATAAAATTGTACGCAAGCATGGCGGACGAATCCGGGCCTTCAATGTAAGGGATCACCTGAACCTGGAAAAAAGTGGCCAGATCCGGGTAAATGTGCAGACCGAACTTCCGCTGGTTCATGAAAGGGATCTGGATCAAATTAATCTGCAGAATCCAGGTCAAACAGTGCTGGAGCGTGAGACCGCAACGGCGGGAAAGAGCTAAATTAGCCGCCAGACATTTCGGATTTCAAGGCCTGAGCCAGGCGATCGTAGGCTGGCTTCAGGTCCTGCATTTCTGAGGACAATGCGTTTTCATCCTCTGCCTTCGCAGAAGCCATGATTTTCTGACACAGCTCTCCAAGCTGGGCGCCACCGATGTAGAGCGCACTACCTTTCAGACGATGGACTGCCTTGTATAGACCGTCATAATCCTGGCTTTCCAGGCAACCCTGGGCCGTATCCAACAGGGCAGGTGAATCGCTGAAGAAAAGCTCGCTGAGCTCCTCTACCAGATCCTTCTTGCCGGGCCTGTTGAGCGCGCGAAGCTTTCCAATGGTATCAGAATCCAGCACAGGTGAGGTCTCTGCCATATTCCAAGTATGTAGAGTCTTTCTTCAGGCGCAATTATGTTTTCCAGTAGCGCCATTCGTGTTTGCAAGTGCATGGCTTCTCCAATAATGGGTTGTCCAAATGGTGCCCGGATTGAAGCCTGGACCTATGTCTACCATCTTCTCCAAAATTATCGCAGGCGAAATCCCCAGCTACAAAGTGGCAGAAGATGAGAAGCATCTGGCATTTCTGGATGTGCGGCCAGTGAAGAAGGGGCATGTTCTGGCCATTCCCAAAAAGCCGGTGGACTATCTATTCGACATGCCCGAGCAAGATTACCTGGCTCTGCACAGTTTCGCGCGCAATGTAGGCATAGGAATCAAAAAAGCCATACCCTGCAAAAGAATCGGTACTGCGGTAGTAGGACTGGAAGTGCCCCATGTGCATATTCATTTGATTCCTCTGGATCGAATCGAGGATATCTCATTCAGCATGCCTAGACTGGAGTTTACTGCCCAGGAATTTCAGGAAATCGCTGCCAGCATTCAAAAGGAAATCCAGCTTTGAAATTACAGAACTACATAGAAAATCGAATCAAAAGCGAGCATCGACCGCTCTACATGCCCTACATTACTTCAGGGGATCCGGATTTTCAGCATACAGTGGATTATGCTGTAGCCATGATCGATGGAGGAGCCGATGTGCTGGAACTGGGAATTCCTTTTTCGGATCCCACCGCCGATGGACCGGTGGTTCAGCAGGCCATGGTTCGAGCCATGGCACGTTCGGATTTCAGCATAGATCATGTGTTGCAGACAGCTTACGATATTCATCAGCAAAGGCCAGAGGTGCCCATCGTACTTCTGGGATACCTGAATCCAATCCTGAGCCACTTCTTTGCCGAACTGGATCCAGAGAATGAAAGAAAAGCGGACCCTGTGCTGGATGAAAACAGCGGCTGCCATAAAAGTATAGATCGATTCCTGAATCGGGCTCTGGAATGCGGAGTGCTGGGAGTGGTAATCCCGGATCTGCCCTTCGACAGCCCTGAGGCAGAACTGTTTCGAAACCATCCCTCTCAGATTTCTTTGATTAACATGATTGCTCCCAACACCATACCATCCAGGGAGAAAGCCATCTGCAAGCAGGCTCAGGGCTTCATATATTACGTTAGTAGTCTGGGAACCACCGGTGAAAGGAAGGATCTGCCTGAAGAAACAGCCGAAAAGGTGGCCCGACTCAAGAAGGATTCTGGAGTTCCGCTCTTTGTTGGATTTGGTATCAGCCGACCGGACCAGGCCCGGCAGCTGGCTTCCCATGTGGATGGAGTCATTGTGGGAAGCCTGAATCAGAGAATCATCGAAGAGAACTCTGAGAACGCCGCCGGCAAACTTAAGGAAACCACCGCATCCTTTGTAGAGTCGCTGAAACCTGCCATGGCCACCTGATCCCGGCAGTTCCCGTGTAAACCTTTCCAGAGCGGATCTACGGATGAGATATGGGCATCTGCATGCCTTTTTGCAGAGGCATTTCCGGCTCGCAAAGGGCCAGAGGTCACATGTACGTTGGAGTCCCCCGGAATCCATTGCAGAGCTGGAGTGTTTCAGTCGTTATAGAGCTGCTCCGGGATAAATTGTGCACTGAGATTTCCGATTTCATGCGCACATTGCCAGAAAGCTCATTCTTTGGCCTGAAACAGCGATTCGCCTCGAAAAACACTTGTAAGTCCGGGGCATTCCGGCATTCACTTTCCCATGCGCAAATTCGGTCTCATTCTACTAATTGCAGCGGCCGCTCTCTTTATTGTTCTGCCCATCGCACTGGGCTCCGCCCTTCTGTTTGAATGGGACTCAATGGTGATTTTCCTGCGACTTTTCCGGGAGTTGTTCTTCACCCTGGTTCCAGGACTGCTCACGGCCGGTTTAATGCTATATTTCTTTGACCGACTGATAGCCTATTCTGAATCCCACAGCTGGACTGTATATTTCTGGCTGGGGGTTTTGATTCTGGGATCGATCTGGTACTTTATGGCCTATACCGCAGCGCCGGACTCAGTTTTTCTCAGCGTGGAGAATATCGTTCCCGGCGATGAGCTGTTCTCCCCGGATCTGCAGGTATTTTCTCTATATTTCTCCTTTACCGTTATTATTATCGCAGGTATTTTCTTACTTCGCTCCGTTCAGGATCTTAAATGGGATACTCTGAAATCCGGGGCTTTGCTTCTGGGATTTTTGATTTCTCTTGGATTTAGCTTTCTTCTTCATCGAGTACCTCTAATTACACAAATGGAAGACCAGGCCATCGGTATGCGGTATTCCTGGATGAGGGATCCTCATTCCCAGTTCTATGGAGAGACGGGAGAGCGCTACTGTCAGCCGCCTCTGACAAAAGAAGAACAGGCCCAGGAAGATATGGAGCGTTCTTCAGAGCAGGGAACCAGATCCCTGACCCCTCCACCGGAAGGCATCCGAAGCGATATTGTAATTCTTGGATTGGATAATACTACAATTGAAAGATTAAAAGGTAAGTGGCCCCTGAACTGGGAGGTTTATGGTAACCTGATCAATCTTTCCGACAATGCTAACGAAGCCATCCTGCTTTTTGACATTAGCTTCATTGATGAAAAAGGAGTCTTTGGAGGAGAAGATTGCGGAACAAAACTGAAGTGTGAGCCCATCGGCGGGAATCGCATGGTTCCACAGTCTCAGGCTCTGGCCCAGGCAGTAGAAAACTCCAAAATCGATATCCTTACTGACTTTCCGTTCGAAGTGGCGGCGAAGACTATGGATGATATTCCACAGATCCAGGAAAGGACAGATATCATCAGTAGCAGGTTTCGCATAGAGAATGTAGAAAACCTGGAGCACGGGATGCCCTGGGGAAAATTGATGCATCCTCCTTACCCGGATTTACTGCGTAACCTGGATGGGGCCGGATATGCAAACATTCTCAAGCATTCATCCGGAATGAACTATCAGATGCCCATAGTGGCAATCTACGATAATCCATTCAATAAGCGCAAAGAAGTCTATCCAGGTATTGACCTCATCGCGGCAGCCGAATACTACGGAGTGGATATTCGCAAGGATGTAAGCGTAGACTTCTTGAAAGGAGAAGTTAAGATTTCCAACATCCCGGAAGGGGACTCGGCCATGGTTAACATGGAAACCTTTGAAGCGGTTCCCAAAATGGCGCGGCCCAATCAGGAACGCACGGTAACCATTCCCATCGATCGCACCGGACAGATGCTTATCAACTTTCGGGGCGGTAGATATTGTTTCAAAAGTTACAGCCTGCTGGACTTTATGGACCGGGCCGAAGCCAACGAAAACTTTATCCAGAACTTCGATAAGAATATCATGCTGGTGGCGATGTACTATGCCAAAGGATATTCACCTGTCGCCCTACGGCGATATGGCCGGTATTGAGCACCACGCTCATGCATTGAATACGATTTTAAATCAGGATTTTGCACGTAAGGTATCACCTGCAGTGGATCTACTCATTCTGGTAGCTCTGGGACTTCTGATGGGTCTTTACCAACCACGGGTTCCCACCTGGGCCAGTTTTGCCGCCGCCATCGCGCTTTCTGCACTGTTTACCCTGGTTACATTGATCTATACATTCGGAGAGCTTTCATTAATTCACGTATTTCCCACAGCCTTGATACAGGTATTCACCGTTCTGGTGGGATTTATTGGATTCCGGGCCCTGTCCGAAGAGGAAAACGTAAAATTCATTCGAAGTACCTTCTCCAAATTCGTTTCCCAGGACGTTGTAGAAGAACTCCTGGCCAACCCGGATACAATTACCCTGGGTGGATCCAAAAAGGAACTCACAGTATTCTTCTCCGACGTTCGCGGATTTACCACCATCTCGGAAAAACTGGGACCGGAAGAGCTTGTTCAGCTTCTGAACGAATATCTATCGGAAATGACGGAGCTGATTATTGACTACCGAGGCACCATCGACAAATACATGGGTGATGCCATTATGGCCTTCTGGGGCGCGCCTGCCAGAAACGACGATCATGCCTACTATGCCTGTGTGGCCGCCCTATCCCAGGTACAGGCGCTGCGCCGATTGCAGGAGATGTGGTCGGACAGAAATATTCCTGTTCTGGACATCGGAATTGGTATCAATACCGGTGCAGCTGTTGTAGGAAATATGGGCTCCAGCCGTCGTATGGATTATACTCTAATGGGGGACACAGTAAACCTGGGCTCTCGATTGGAAGGAATTACAAAAACCTACGGAGTGCGTACCTGTATTTCCGAATTCACCTACGAACGAGTGAAGGATCGAGTCTATGCAAGGGAGCTTGACCTGGTAAGGGTGAAGGGAAAACTGGAACCAGTGCGGATTTACGAGCTCATGGGGCTGGTAAATCCCGAAGACATCGAGAACTTCAAAGTATCTCGTCAGGCCCAGGCGAAGTCGAAAAATGAGTAATTACCCGCTACTGGATCAGATCAACCTACCGGCAGATCTGCGTAAATTTGGCGAAAAAGATCTGTCCGGAGTGTGTCAGGACGTAAGAGAATACATTATCGATACTCTTTCCGAGGTTGGGGGGCATTTCGCATCCAACCTCGGCGTGGTGGAACTCACTGTTGCGCTCCATTATGTTCTGAACACTCCTCAGGATAAACTGATCTGGGACGTAGGTCATCAAATCTACCCTCATAAAGTGCTTACCGGTCGCAAGGATCGGCTGCGCACCGTGCGTAAAAGACATGGACTTTCGGGCTTTCCCAAGCGTGAGGAATCCGAATACGATCTCTACAATACCGGTCATGCAGGCACATCCATCAGCCAGGTACTGGGAGAAGCAGTAGCCCGGGACATTCAGGGAAAATCCCACAGATGCGTCGCTGTCATCGGAGATGCATCCATTGCTTCCGGTATGGCTTTTGAGGCCCTGAATCACGGCGGCCATGTAAAGAATGATTGCGTTGTAATTCTAAACGATAACGACATGAGCATCTCCCGAAACGTAGGTGCTTTAAACCAGTATTTGAATCGGATGCTGATTAGCTCCCTCTACAATAGATGGCGTCGACTGTGGTATCGATTCCTGGTCTGGCTACCTGTGCTGGGTCCTGCCTTTCGGCTCTTTTCCCGTAGAATCGAACGATCCATTAAAGATCTGCTTACACCGGGCTCTCTGTTTGAGGACTTTGGCTTTCGCTATATTGGCCCCATTGACGGCCATGATGTAAATGAGCTGGTGCGTGTGCTTCAAAGAACCCTGAAGATGAAAGGCCCTATTCTCATTCATGCTCTGACTCAAAAAGGGAAGGGGTACCGTCCTGCGGAAGAAAATCCCATTCGCTATCATAGTGTTACCCTGTTTGATCGAAAAGATGGAACATTCAAGAAGGCACCCAGCAAGAAGATTGGCTTCAGCGATGTCGTAGGAAATACACTGCTGGAGATATTCGAAAAGAATAACCGTGCAGTGGCCGTAACCCCGGCCATGATTGAAGGTAGTGGACTGCGCAAGTTGTCTGAAACCTTTCCCGACCGTGTACATGATGTAGGAATCGCCGAACAGCATTCCGTGGCCTACGCAGGAGCCCTGGCTTCGGGGGGCGCCATTCCCTATATGTGCATCTACTCTACGTTTCTGAACCGTGCTCTGGATCAGCTTATCCAGGATGTGGCCTTGATGAATCTGCCGGTGCGATTTGTTATTGATCGAGGCGGATGCGTGGGACCGGACGGAGAAACCCACCAGGGACTATACGACACTGGTATCCTGTATACAATGCCCAACATGGCGCTGTATGCCCCGGCCACCGGCGCAGAACTAAAGACCTTTCTGAAGTACGCAGAAACCTACGATGAAGGTCCCATCGCTGTTCGATTCCCTAAAGCAGCCTGCGACCCTGAAACTGTAGATGAGCCGGTAAACATCCAGGATAGAGCGCCTGTAGTACACGGCCATGGAAAGGATGTAGCCCTGGTTGCCGTAGGAGTCATGTGGGAGCAGGCCCTGGAAGCAGAGAAGATTCTGAGAAACGATCATGGTATTCTTTCAACGGTGCTGGGGCTGCGATGGGTTCGTCCTCTGGATATGCGAGCTCTGATAGAAAGCCTGGATGACGTAGATCACTTTGTATTCATTGAAGATGCCTACATTCATTGTAGCGCAAGCACCAGCATCCTGGAACAACTTCCCCCGGACATAAAGGCTAAACATTTGCGTACCTTCGCATTCCCTTCTGAGTCCATAGATCATGGAACCAGAGAAGAGATCATGGAGCAGTATGATCTGAGCGGACCCCGAATTGCCGATGCAATCCGTCAGATTCGCTTCCCGGAAGGAAAAATCATATCGAGGGTTGCAGGAAGTTCCGAAGCATAAAGCAAGAATTTGCTTTATGAAAACAGTACACCCAGCATCATTAGAAACAATACAACAGGCCATGGACCTGGCGGCTCAAGGAAAGATGGAGCCCGCCGAATATTTTTTGTTAAGAGCCCATGAGATTGATCCGTCCTCATCAGTAGGATGCGTCCTCGGATGGTTCTACGCGCAACAAATGAAAGACCAGGCAAAAGGCGATCGATATCTTTATAAAGCGGTGCTTCAGGATCGAAGAAATGCTACTTCTACCCTGGAACTTGCTGTATATTTATATGAAACCCATCGACTGGATCGGGCCTGTGCCTGGTTCTATCGATGTCTGCGTTGCCCGGACAAGAAGGTGCATCCAGTGGCCCTGTATTTCCTGGCCCGCATCTATCAGCAGTGGAATCGGCCAGAGCGTTCACTGAGATATCTGCACCTGGCATTGCGCATGAAGCCGGATTTTGAAGCGGCAAATCGTTTTCTGAATCGATTGAAAAAGAGCGGCCTTGCAGAAAACTACACCTCGAATGACAGCAATCCCGGACAAATCCGGTTCTGACAACGGCCGAACTGAAAAGATTCCTTCGGCCTTGAAGCAGGCCTTTTCCTCTCTTTCGGAGCACATTCCCGGATTCCAGCTGCGAGATAAGCAGCTGGAATTTGCCAGTGCCTGCAATAGTACTCTGACTCATTCAAGTACGCTCCTAATTGAGGCAGGCACGGGAATCGGCAAAACCCTGGGCTATCTCGCCCCCGCCTCGCTCTGGGCCGCGCAGGCGCAGGGCACGGTGTGGATATCCACCTATACCAAGGCGCTGCAACGCCAGCTCGACCGGGACTCGCTGCGCCTCTTCCCCGATCCGGCGACCGCCGCGCGACGCGTGGTGGTGCGCAAGGGGCGGGAAA
>JBHIXQ010000081.1:0-7783 GCA_041984705.1 Leptonemataceae bacterium
GGTCCGGGAGCAACTTCTGAATCAGTGGAATCGGTGGATCCGGTGAGGGATACAGGCAGTCGCTCCCCGTTCTGAGTAACCATTTTAATAGTTCCCATATCAGCCGGGACAAACTTGGCCGGAGCTTGAACCACCGGTCCGATAGTTTCCAGTATTTCGCCTATAAGATCGTGATCCCTTTCTGGATCTTTTGGCGTGGCGCTCGCTTGCCCCTGGGCCGGGCTGCTGGATTCCAGTTCCTTCCGGGCCAGCTCTAGAGCCTTAAAGAAATTCTGAGAAATAAAGGAAGAAAGATTCTGAGGAGGAACCCCCATGGCCGAGGCCATATCCGGAATCTGCTCGATTAGATCGTCCACCGAATGGGACTTTTCTACTAACTGTTTTTGAAGCTTGTGATAAACCTGCTTCTTCTGTTCGGGCGTGCCGGGACGTTTACCCAGAACAGACTGGATCAGCTTGAAATAGGCATATAGATGTGCCTTGATTTCTGGATCGGCAACTGTATCCAGCAGGGCCGTGGGCATCGATATATGATTCCGTGGCTGTGCGCCTGGTCAACCAATTACAGACAGTCCGTCATTTTCCCGAAGCTTCAGAAGCGCCACCGGTGACCTATTTTTGCAATAGATCCGAATGCAGGGCTGCGGCTTTTTTATCTTCCACAATCCTGTATCGCAAATATGTGTTGCAAGAAGCCTCGTTGGTGTAGCGCACCAGGTCGTAATCCACCCTGGGAGATACAAAGAAGTCTGTATTCTTCAAACGGTCTTGAAGCTCTTTCTTAATATGTGCCCTGGCTTCAGACCGCCGGTGATAAACCGTGGGAACGATCATGTCGTTCTTGTAAGTCAGTCTCTTTTGTTTATATACAGCTACTGTAAGCTGAATCCGAAAGCGATATCCATCCATTTCTGCCACCGGATGTACCTATCGACCCGGGCAGGAATGGTTCTTCAATCACCCCTTCCATTTTTCCAGGAGAGGACGTACTTTTTCCTGTAACGCCCTGCCCATGGGCCGAAAGTTTTCCGCCCAGCTGGCAGAGCCTTCTGGACCGACCTGGTTTGTCACGGCCATAAGGGATGTGAACCCGATCTTATGTATCTCGCAGAACCGGGCCATACCAAAAACCTCCAGATTCTCCATAACGGGCCGATTCTCGGCTGATTGCCATCGCTTCCATTGAGTAAGATGCGCTGCGGCTGAAGTCCCTGCCTCCAATCCTTCAATGGCCTGCTCCAATAATGACAGAGAAAGCGCATGGGACTCCAGGGAAAGGGACATGGTAGTATTGATTATTGCGGGAACGAAATCCTGCTGCTCCATGCAAAGACGGCCGAATTCGCCTGGCGCCGGAGTGGAATATTTTCGCATACCGGGCACCATCCGGGTTCTTCCCAGCAAACTGGCTGGCTCAAGAAATGTATAGAAACCTCCGGAAATGTAACTTACCGGATTACTCCCCTGGTACTGACCACAGGAACCCAGAAAGAGTATTTCATCCGGAGCGAATTCGGTGGCCATGGCCTCCAGGCCCAGGAGAGCTTCCACCGGACCAATGCCGGCGGACTGCACCGCCACACCGGCGCCATTTAGATCTTCCAGTAACTCAGTTTCCGGCGGAAAAGCACCCATTATTAGAAGCATCCGGTCAGCGCATTATTCCAGGATTCATTGAACAGATTTTTTCGCAATTAGCCCCACGAAAGCCATGCCTGGAAGGCAGGCACTTCCACTGGTCCAGCCTGGTCAAATGCAAGAGAGCTTGCCAACGGCGGCCGCAGATTCATTAACGAGCATGCATGGTTTTTTTGCTGCTGATGGCCAGAGAGTTCATGGTAGAGCTCTGTTCGTATTCGCTTTCTGGGCTTCGATTACGATCTGTCTTGCTGGCATTCTTTATCCGGGTGGTCTTCAGGCAAAACCACAGAAAGGAGATCTATTCGCCCAGATGGGCCTGGGACCGGGCAAGCCCTCAGGAGAGTTAATTCAGCAGGCAACAGAGGATCCCCTGGGCAGTGGACTCCAGCTGGTACGACTGAACAATTCGGGAGACAGCATTGATCAAGCTCTTGCTCTGGCCGTTGTATCGGATCGCACACAGCCTTTAAAGAATTCTGCGATGCTGGACTTTATGCTGGGCTATTATATAGAAGACTGGCTTTTTCTGGGCGCTGGCATCACCAGTCTTTCGGTGATTCTGGAGCGAGTAAGAACTGCTCCGCCGGACCCTGAAATAGAGATCTTGAATGCATCCGGCTTTTTTGCCGATGACCCTGCGGCATCGGAAGCCCTGCAGACCTTCTTTCGACTTTCGGACATCGCTTCTCTTCGCAGAGGAAGGGAGGAATTTGAACGTTTCAACACACTGGATTTCAAGGTAGGAATACGCTTTCCTTCCCTGGATACAGGATCATTTGATCCTTATATCAATGGAACCATCGGTCTGGGGACTTACGGCGGCGGCGCCACCATCGCACGGCTGGGGGCAGAACTGGGCACCAGATATTATTTTACCGATACGTTTCTGTTTTCGGAGATTGATGTATCCCAGACTTTCTTGACCTATCCGGGATCAGCTGTTCCAGGAAATGGAAGCCCTGTTGTAGCTTCCGTGGCCCTGCAGATCGGGGCTGGCATGGACTTCTAGAGCCTTCGTCTTTCGCGATAGATTCTCGCTTTCGCCTTTGGAATATGTATTTTACGAGTTTCTAGCGATTATTCCACTTACTCGTTTAAAGATTCTTCTTCATAAAACAGCAGCCATAGCCCGGAGGATACTCCGGTAATGTAGCGAATTCGACGTACCCTTGCTTGAGATAGAATCCCCTGGCCTGAAATCCAAATGTGTGGCCCCAGATGATGTTACATCCCAATTCTCTGGACCTGGATTCAATAGCTTCAATTAGTCTGGATGCCAGTCCATTTCCTCTTTCTTCTTCATGAACCCACAGACACTGCAGATTCATTCCTCCAAAATAGGCCAGGGCCAGTAATCCAGCCCTTAATTCATGCCCCCGCTTTGCAACCATTGCCAGAGAATGGGTTTGCTGCGGATCCGATGGCTGGAGCCGCGCAACACTGGCCTCGTGTAGTCGCTTCCAGAGATCTTCCTGAAGTTCATTGGAGGGATCTTTTAGAATTTCAATTTCCAGGGGCCTGTCCATACGCCCAATTACCCTCAGAGTTCCCTTCTGTCGCTCCCATTCCCGGTTGCTAACCCTTTGACAGAGTGCGTTTCCATCGTCCCCGGGCCGGCGCTTTCAGTTGTTATCGCTCTGCATTCTTTGAATCTCTGTAGATAGAGCTTCGATCATTTCCTGCAGCTTCAGCGATTCCTCCGCTACTGAATCATGGATTTCGGCAAAGCTACGGATACTCTGCTCAATACTTCGCGCCAGTTCCTGTTGCTTTTCCGTGCCGGAGGACATGGTATCGATGGATTTTTCCAGCTCGGTGAGGGTGCTGGCAAAATCTTCATCCGCTCTTCGCTGCTTTTCTATAAGCTCTTCCAGCCGGGCAAAGTAACTCTGCGTTTCTTCGAAAACCTGGGATTGTCTGTCTGTAAGAGACACCGTTCCAGCCACCAGATCCACCGCCTGCTGAAGCTGAGATCGCACAGATTCAACCTGGGTTGCGATATGATTTGCATTCTCCTGACTGCTTCCAGCCAGTTTGCCCACTTCCTGAGCCACCACTGCAAAGCCCCGTCCCTGATCGCCGGCTCTGGCCGCTTCAATGGCGGCGTTCAATGCCAGGAGATTTGTGCGCTCGGAAACCTCCGTTAAGATGTCTGTTGCCTCTCCTACCGAATCGAACGAAGCGCGAATAGCATCAAATACCTGGTTCAAATTCTCTACCTGGTGCACCACCTTCTGAGACGCTTCCGATGTGCTTCGCATCCGGTTACTGAGCTCGCCTGTGGAAGTAGTAATCTCTTTCAAGAGTGTATCAAAGTGCTCGCCTTTCTTATTTAGCTGTTCTTTACTCTTGTCCTCCATATCATTTATTGTTTCGCTGATAGTAGCGAAGGAATCTGTCTGATTCTCGATCAATCCTGCGAAGCGATTGTTAAATTCCTGGAATCCCTGTACGGTACTTTCTGCCGTTTGCGCTGCATGCTCCAACTGCGACTGCCTTTCCTCCAGTTCTGCCACGGATTGTTCTGCCACCTCCCGTGTCTCTGCAGAGTAGGCATAAAGACGAAGCAGTACAGCCATGATTTGCGATACAATGTATCCGCAGGCTACAATGAAAATCAGCTTGGTGATTTCGTTGGATAGAGCCAGTTCGAATTTATCATCTCCCGGAGGCTCCATGCTAAAATTCATTCCGCTCTGAGTCGCCAGGTAGAATACGATTCCGTAGGAGATCAGAGATACGGCCGTGGTAACATAGACAAATCGCCTGGAAAGATAGAATGCCGAATTAAAAATGTATATGATGTAAATCAGATAGAGTACGTGAGACTGACTGATGTCGTAGGCCCCGTATTTATCTCGAATTACCCCGGGAATCATTGTGGATAATAGAACCAGAATATCCATTAAAAGCATACCGCGGGAAAACCATGCTGGAACCAGCCCTCTCCTGTTCCAGAGCCAGAAAATCAGGGCATAGACAAGCATGGCCGAAATTCCGATTAGATAGGCTACGTTCTGTGCAGGCGAATTGGTCGCATATGTAATGCCCACCGAGGCATAGAACAATGCGATTAATCCGAATCGAATGCGATTTACAACTACTGGTCCCCGACGCCGACTGATGATCTCTGTTTCATTCATCGTTTCTCAAAAAGATATACGCTTTCGGTTCATCAACAAACTTTTGACAAAAGGAACTTTCTCCAGACTATACCGGGCATCCGGCCCTGGTCTTTGCACTGAGTTATTGGATTTCGGGAACTCTTCTTGATCGGCCACATTTGGAGTTCAAAGAACTGTGCGACAACAAACTTGCATTCGCAAGCTCGACGATGGCGATTATTTGCATCGAAACGCTACCGATGTTGAGGCAGCCCTAATTGCCTCCTTCAAAGATTAGATATCGATTCACACTGTTATCTGAGATAATGAGTCTGGTTCCGGACAGAAAGATTCCGCTGGGATAAAACGATGTGGCTGAAGCACCCTCCGGATACACATCCGAGGTAAAATCCGGCTGACCGAGCACCACGTCCGCGGCCTGACCATTTTGAGTGGGCCATGTATTCCAGATCAAAACCCTGTAGTTTCCGTCACCTATAAAGAGCTGATTTCCGTTTACAGCGATGCCAATATAGGGAAACTGCATGGTGCTTGCGGTGGGACTGCCCATCCCCTGGTTGGCGTTTGCACTGGTAAAATCCGGCTGGCCCAGAACCAGATCCGCCGGCTGGCCGCTGTTGGCAGGCCAGGAGTTCCAGATAAGAACTCTGTGATTGGAACTATCGATGATCACAATACGATTCCCATCGGTCCAGACGTTAGATGGATTTCTCAGACCCACAGAGTTCGGAGAGCCCGTTCCAGCGTTGGCGCTACTGGAGCTAAAGTTGGTTTGCCCTAGCACCAGGTCGGGCTGAATACCGTTGGCCGCCGGAATGGAATTCCATACAAGAACACGGTTTAGATCATAGTCTCCCACAACCAGCCGATTGCCCCCGGCAAAAAGAGAGCCCTGGGAAAACGAAATCCCCAGGTTAGATTCGGCTGCATCCGTAAGACTGTAATCGGGTGAGGAGGCAGTAGTGCTTACTGGGGCAGAATTGAATACACCCACTCCAGTACCGCTGGTAGCAGGAGGATTATAGGTTACGAATAGCCTGCCGTTGAAATTGGTCAGCGAATCGACGGAAAGAAGATTTCCCAGACTGACAAAATCAGTGGCCCCAATAACGAAATCTGCACTGGCACCGTTAACTACAGGAATAGAATTGTAGCCCATTATTCGGTAGTTACCATTATCCGGCAAATACAGGCGTCCATCGATGACGGTGGGATTTCCGTACTGGAGACCCAGCAAGGTTTCGGAGCGACCGCTGTCTGAACTGGTAAAACTGGACTGACCAATTACTACGCTGGCAGCCTGGCCATTGGTGAAATACACGGGAGGAGCAAAAATGCTAATTGCGTAGAATAGCAGGAAGTTTCTGAGTAAATCGCTGTCATCGTCTTCCAAGCCGAAGAGGTCTTCCACCGGCCCCCGGGAAAGGGGATGGAACAAACAATGAGAAAACCAAAGAGGTAAACCCAGAAAGATTAATATTAGAGCTCTTCGCAACATAGAAAAGACCAGAATACTACAAATCTCCCCGAACCATGGAACTCTGCCCGGAAGCGTCGCCTGGATATTAGAGAGTGGGCTTTACTGCTTCTGTATACAAAAATATGAGCGGCTATTGGGAAAGAACTTAGTCCTTTCGGTATATTTCAGGAGAGGATTTTCACGCCTGAAAAGGAAAGCAGGGAAGCTGGCCGAAAGGCTCACTAGAATGCCGTTAAAGCGGCTCGCACGAAGGAAGTAACAGGTGCCTGCTCTCTGGTATCTTCCAGGCTTTCGCGAACTTCCCGGACCACCACCTGGGCTTCCGTGACCAGAGTCGTGGCATTGTTATGCAGCTCAGCATCGTTGATCAATTTTCCCACGGTGCCGTCCCCGCGATTGATTTTGTCTGTAATTTCAGCTACATTCTGAACGGTGCGACGCAGATCGGCACGGTTTTCTGCAATCAGTTCCGAGAAACCTGCAATCGGATCGCCGCTGCTTTCACCTTTTAAATCTACGTATTGATCTGATGAACTGGTTAATCGATACTCCAGAGCCGATTGACCGGTGCTGGAAAGCACGGCGCTATCTACGGAAAAAACAGTAATTTGCTGCGGATTCGTGCCTTCCTGGGTGGAGGATGAGCCTGGATCAACAGAAACAACCTTTCCTGACAGCAGGCTTTCATTCTTGATCGCAATGCGATAGTTCTCGTAAAACACTACCTGCTTTTTCAGTTCAATGGTAACAGCTACAATCTGGCGCACTCGATTGGGAGAGTCCGGTTCAACAACGTCTCCCCGACCATTGACGGTAACCAGGTCCACTCCGGTTACAGAACCGGAAGGCACTCCAAGGACGGTAACCCTGGAACCTTCTTTGATCCCATCAGCATGGTCAAAGTAAAATACCATTCGCTTTCCGGGCTGCGCAAAAGGACCGCTCTCTGAAACGATAGTAAAATAGCCCACCAGGAAGAGAGCTCCAAAGAATAGAAATCCAACCAGAATGTTCTGTATCCAATTCATCTTGCGGTCACCAGGGCCGACCATGGAAGTCGGCGCAGAAAGGGTCAACCTGTTTTGAAAAGTACATTGAACGTTTGAATTCCTGGTTCAAGCCTTGAAGGGCTTAACGAACGGAGGCGGCCTGGAATCTACTGGTATACAGCGGATAGCCCGGGTCCACAGGCATTTGAACAATGAACAGCTCTGCCGGACCGGCGGAATTCAATCTAAGAGTCTGGGTAGGCTCGGTGGATTCTGTGCTTCTCTGGCTGTCCTGGTCTGAGCCAGTGGCCGTTTCGCCCGGGGCCGGCTCGGGCTGCCAGACGAATGTGTCTCCTTTTCCCAGCATGGCCTTTTGCCCATCCGGAGTTTGAACATCCTGGAATTCGAAGTTCCCTTCCAGAGCATACATGGCCATAACCTGTCCTACATCCAGATCGATCTCCAGCGAACCGCCGGAATATTTTCTTCTAAAAACTTCTACCGGACTTTGCATCTCAAACGGAGATCCCGCACCGATCAAGGTAGTC
>JBHIXQ010000082.1:0-7744 GCA_041984705.1 Leptonemataceae bacterium
CGGCTGCAGAATTTCATCTGGCGCATCACGTTCTGGAAGGAAACAGTCATGGGGATCTGTTTCTGGATCTGGGCGAGGAAACACTTGCTACCTATGAAATAGAGGAAAATGATCTGGATGCGATCAAACAATTGGTAGATGAGATTCCGTATCCGCATTTCTTTCTAAGCAGCGAAGAGAGTACTCCTTCCGGAGAAGTCTGGCCTGCACATCGAAAATTCGACCATAGAAAAAAGTATCTTTCCTATGAAGGTCCTGTATCCAATCGAGGGCATCTGTATTCTGTTTTGAAAGGTAAGCTAAATTTTACTTTTCCGCTGAAGCCGTTGCCAGAAAAACTGTGGTTCGGGGTACATGCCGGCCAGGAGGGCACCAGGCCATAAGGAGTATGAGCCCGATGGGCGATCCAGAAAGTGGAATGTTTTTTACCCTTTGGAGTATTTGATGATGTTTTCCTCGTCCAATCAACCAGATGACAGCGGAGTTCAGCATGGAGCTTGAGTTCCCGGAACTCAAAGTAGCGGTTGAGGAGAAGGAGCTGGGCTCATCGTCCATTCGTGTGGTGAAGCTGGTGGGTCGAATCACCAACACCAACTCTCAAGAATTCAATCGCAAGTTCTACAAGCTTCTGGCAAACTCCAGTCAAATCATGGTGTTCGATTTATCCGAGCTGGACTACATCAATTCCACCGGAGTAGCCATCCTTTTCTCCGTTCATTATCGAGCCAGGGAGAACGGAGGACGCCTGGTCATCGGTGGTCTTCACAATTTCCTTAGAAAGGTTTTTGGCTTGATGGATTTACCCCCCGAACTGAAGCTCTACCCGACTCTTGAAGAAGCTCTGGAAGCAACCGAGTCCGAACTCTCCAACTAAACCGGCGGCATCATGTCTGTACCTTTTATTGAACTAAAACGTTTTGAAGATGGATTTCTGGATTCCTGGAATGCGAAAGTAGCGGATCTTTCTGCGAATACTCGCTTCATTGGTGGCCCGGAAATTGAAAACCTGGAAGCTACTCTAAAGCAGGAATGCGGAGTTTCCCATGCCATAGGTTGTGCCAACGGCACCGATGCTCTGCAACTGGCGTTACGTGGTGCCGGTGTGGGCAAAGGGGATGCCGTTCTATTACCTGATCTTACATTCTGGGCAACGTTCGAAGCTGTAGTGAATGTAGGCGGCGATCCTGTTACTGTAGATGTATCTGCAGAGGATCTTCAGCTTGACTTTGATCTATTTTGCAAGGCCTGCGAAGAGCACAAACCCAAAGCTGCAATTCTTGTTCATCTTTATGGATGGGGCTCCTCCAGGATTCAGGATTTCCGCAATTACGCAAAAGAAAAGGGAATTGCTTTGATCGAGGATGGGGCTCAGGCCTACGGCGTAACCTACAATGGGAAATCCATCTATGAAGGTGCCCAGCTGGCCACCATCAGTTTCTATCCTGCCAAGGTATTTGGCGCTGCCGGAGATGCAGGCGCTGTGCTTACATCTGACGATGAGCTGGCCCACCGAGTGCGAAGTCTGGAAAACCACGGAAGAACTACGCATTATTCCTATGGATTGGTAGGTTGGAACTCCCGAATGGATACCTTTCAGGCAGCCTACCTGAACCTTAGTCATCCACATCTAAAAGCTCGTCTCGAAAGCCGGAGAAAATCGGCAGATTTCTATCGTCAGGAACTGGCCAATCTGCCTATCCGGGTGGTGGAAGCTCTGGCCGGCTATGTGGAAAATGGCTATTTGAACGTATTGATTGTTGATTCCGAAAAAAGGCCGCAGCTTGAGGCGGCTCTAAAAGATAAAGGCATTGGCTTTGGAATCGTATATCCGGGCCCCATGTCCACCCAGGATGCATCGCCAGATTATCTAAAAGCCCGGGTAGGCGGCGAAACCGCGCAGAGAATTTGTAGCAGCGTCTTGAATCTGCCACTCTTTCCTTATATGAAAGAAGATGAGCTGGCAGAAGTGGTGGACGTAGTGAAAAAGTTCTACTCCTGATCACATTCGCTGATTATCAGATTTCGATTCGTTGATCCAGGGCACCATTGCTCCGGGATCAATCTGTTTCATGTAGATCTAACCTCGGCCCAGGCCATCCAATGTCGCGCAAAAACTTTGGTCACGTAGCCATCCTTTCTTTCCTGCATTGTGGCCACATGGCAATCCTTTCTCTCCGCCTGCTTATATCTATCGATCCTTCATCTACAGCAATCCTGGCGATCGTGCAATTCGGTTTGCATCAGTAGCGAAAATAGTAAATAAAATGGAAGAACAGAGGTGCGGTAAATGTCAAAGAATCGATGCGATCCAGAATGCCACCGTGACCCGGAAGCATGGAACCACTGTCCTTAACCTGGATGTCCCGTTTGACCGCAGAGAGAGTTACATCGCCTACGAATCCGGAGAATCCAATTAGCAGACCTGCACCCAGAGCTTCATACAGATTCAGAGGCGTAAGCAGGGGAGCCAGGAAGTAGGATAATACTACCGTTGTAACCAGTCCACCCAGAAAGCCTTCCACTGTCTTTTTGGGGCTGACCCTGGGAGTTATTGGGTGTCTTCCCAGAAGCTTTCCCCAGATATATTGAGCCACATCGTTGAATTGGGTAAGTAAAAGAAGATACAGCACGAGACCCGGACCGCCGCCTGCAGGATTCTTTTCCTGGGGAAGAACCATTAGGAAGGCACCATGGCTGATGGAGAATACGCAGGTCATAAGCCCCCATTGCAGAGTACCCACTGCCTTCAGGAATCCTCTGGTCTCTCCAATGCTTACCATTGCAAGAGGAAAGAACAGAAAAGCATACACCGGAATGAAAACGATGAACATTCCATACCATCGTTCATAGACCCAGAAATACTGCAGTGGTATGACCAGAAAAGGGACCCACAGTATCTTGCGATCTGGCTTTCGCAGATCAATTAGAGAAAGAAACTCATACAGAGCCAGAACGCTGATTAGCGCGAAGAAAAGAATGCTCAGCTCAATGGTGCTGAGTAGCACGGCGGCGATCAGCCCTACCAGTACCCACCAGGTATTGATTCTTAACCTTAGCTCTGTAAAGTCACTGTCCTTTTTGATTTTCGCCAGTGCAAATGCCACGATGGATGCAAGCACCAGGCCTGCCAGGATTCCGCCAAAGGTATATAGAACGTTGGGGGTTAACGTATTAAAGGTCCATTTCATTCTTGCAGTGCCTTCCTCGCTCGAACTATAACTGTTAGAAGGGATAGGGCTGCCAGAAGTGCAAAGAAAATCTCTATATAGGGTCGATCCGGACCGCCCAGAGCAAGATAGATGGCCAGAACACTGCACCAGAAAGCACGATCCGATTTTCCCATGGGCCCATCATATCTCCGGCTGGAACCTGTGGCCTGGGAGAGCACTCCCATAAATTCTGTAATGATTGCAAACTTTACAAAGATGACTACCGAAAGCGCAATCCAGGGTTCTACATTTCCATGTTGGATACCATAGAGAGCGAAAGGCAGATAGAGGAAAGCATCGGAAAGGACATCTCCCAGCTCATTCAGAAACGCTCCTGCATGGCTTTTCATATTATGCTCCCGCGCCAGCATTCCATCAATTGCATTGAGGGCCATCCGAAGCAGCAGCAAAACCGGCAGTCCCAGCAAAAATAATTTTCGCTCCGGAAAATACAGGAAGCGAAAAGCCATATAGGATCCAAATGCAAGCGACAGTAGAAGAGCAAGCACCGTCACCTGGTTGGCCGTTACTCCAATCTTTGCCAGAAACCTGCAAAGCGGCCGGAGAATATCCTGAAAGCGAGACTTTAATTGATAAATGCTTGCCACAAATGGTTAATGAGGCCAGATCAAGGGCAGGTCAATGAAAAATGGGTCTATTTCCTGCTAAGTCACTGGAGTTAACAAACGGACATTCGGATGCTCTTCTTGTTTTGCCGGGCATTGGATATGGACCGTCAGGCCGAAGGGCCATGAAGCGATTCTTTCGAAAAGCTGAACTAGATCTATTTGTTCCAGATTACATCCAGAGATCTGGAATCCATGCCAGCGTTCAATTTTTACAGGAGTATTCAGCTCAGCATCAGCTGGCCCTGTACGGTCGATTATACATATTCTGTTTTATTGCCGGTGGTTATGTTCTGCATCGGTGGATGCACTCGGAGATCCCTGAAATCTCCGGAGTAATTCTGGATCGCAGCCCCTATCAGGAAAGAGCGCCGGCCATCGTAACGCGCCGAATTCCCTGGATTGCAAGGATGCTTCTGGGTGATTTTGTTTTTGAACTGGGAGATGCGCGCTATCCGCAGATGTGCGATGCCCTGGAATCTATTGGACTGAAGCCTGCGCTTATCATTGAAAAGAATCGCACCACCATTATTAAGCTCTTTGCTGCCGACTGTAGAAAAATGGGCCCCATTCAATGGAAGCCAGAATCCTTTGAGTCATCCTTTGCAGATCATTGTTACGTTCCCTATGACCATGACTCTATCTATGCGAATTTTGACTCACTGGCTCCGCATATTCAGTCTTTCATCCGTTCAGGTAGCTTTGGAGATGTAGATCGCAATGCTCCAGAACCAGGGTAACGAGAGATTTTGCTATGCGAAACAAATTGGAAAAGCTCTCTGAGTCCGGCGATCATCGGAGAGCGGATCATAGTAAAAAGACCGAACCCGGTTTTCTCTTTCTGGAATGGTTGTCTATTGTATCGTTCCTTCCTGCAGGGCAATCTCGAATGAAGCGGGCCTTTGCATCACTTGTATGCTTTCTTTGTCTGTCTCTGACATCTGGCATAGGATGTGCCACAATGCTGACTGTATCTGGCTGGTGCGATACAGATCAGGACATTCCATTGATCTATGGCGGAGTCGTTACAGACGGTTACGTCCTCCATGGGGCATTTACCGGGCAACTGGAGTACCCGGCACTGGGGGTCCTTGCTTTACTGGATCTTCCGTTCAGCGCCATCGCAGATACAATACTGCTACCTGTAACGATTAGCATTTACTATTTCCGGCCGGAGCCATATCCTGAGTTGGATTCGCAAGAAAAAAGATGATGGACCCGGGAACCCAATTGGCAACGCCCCAATTCTTCCCTGCGAGCAAAACTCGAGATTAGAGAGTGGCAACGTCCGGATTGCTTATTTCCTTGCGGTCATTTGCATGCGAGGCAGTGGACGAGGTGGCCGCTGCTTTCGATTCGAACTGTTCATGATACTCAGGATGATTTGTTTTCATGAATCGATCCCACCAGTTGAAATACAGGCCATAGTTACAGTTAAAGTACTTATGATGCATATTATGATGCGTGGATGTATTGTGCCACAGAGTGGATCGATTGCGAGTGAATCCGGATGGAAAGAGCTCGTAACCCAGATGCCCCAGTACGTTCAGCGCAGTCATATAGAATAGAAACAGTAGCAGAGCGCCTGGATGAATGGGGTAGAGAAAGGCAACCAGTGGTACGATGCCAGCTTCGATTATGGCTTCGAGAGGATGAAAGCTAAAGGCTGCCCAGGGGGTTGGATTGGTGGAGCGATGATGCACCAGGTGCACATGCTTGAAGATTTTCTTCCAGTGCATTAGCCTGTGAGTCCAGTAGAAGTAGGCATCGTGCAAAAGGATGGTTCCCACCAGCGAAACGAAGAAATAGGGCCATCCAAAGTCTCCCACATCCCTGTAAATCCTGGTCCATCCATTTCGTGTGGCCTCGAACATAAACACGCCCACCAGGCCAAATACAAAGAAGGTCATGAAGGAATACTTGATTTCGTGCAGTATGTTCTTCCCTGTAGGCCTGCGATCCGGTTGAATGTACTTGTGCTCCAGTCTGCGAGACAGAAGCTTCCAGACGATAAGAAATGCCAGACCGGCAATTACAATGTAGCGCAGGGTCAGAATTCCGTACACCACAGAAAATCGTTCCAGCCATTGAACAATTGTAGTAATCCAGTCCATTCTAACTCCCGAAGGCACAGGCCATTCAAACTGATTGGACGGAGGAGCCCCGCGGGGCACAAGAAAAATTAGAGGGAAATTTCAGCGAACAGAGGGCTCAGTCCACTTTGAATTCGATTTTTCGGATGACATCCTTGTGCGGAAAGGAGCGAACCCCGCTGGCAGGACCTTCCATACCGGTATACCAGCTACCGTCTTCTTTCTTGTAGAGGTCCATCCAGTAGGTGAAAAATCGGACCCGGCCGTTATCATTTTCCAGATAGAAGCTCTGCCAGAAGGAGGGCAAACCGTTGTTTACCTGTAGCTTGTAGCCATCTTTAAGCTCAATGCGAAACGACGTCACTTCAAAGCGGTAAACATCGCCCTGCTTGTTTTCTCCAACCTTCACAGGCTCCCATTTCTGGAAATGCAGGGCGCGGACGTCCCGGGCACGGATGGTTTTCTCATACTGGACACCGTCCCGGTTGTGTTGGAAGATAAAGGATTCAGGCGCGGTAAACTTACTCTTGCCAGAAACCACCCGATCGTCGCCCAGGGTTATTTCGGCCGTGGCGGCATACTCGCGCATCTCCGGCCCATCTTTATCTGGCTTTTCTTCAGCTCCAAGAGCTACCGATGCCAGTAGTAGTAGAACAAGAAGTCTGGACTGTCTTAATCCTCCAGCTTTCATTCAGACTAGAGCATTCCTCTCAATGAGCTGGCAATCCGTTCCACATTATTCGCTGTAAGTGCAGGATACACAGGAACGCAAACTGACTTCTGATAGATTCGCTCGGCGTTGGGAAATTCCAGTCGGGCAAGATCCAGAAAATGATGCAGAGGCTCCGGAATCCTGGTTATTCCTATTTGCAGCGAGTTGTAGTATCGTTCTACTTCGTCGTGGGTTTTGCCGACAACTACAGGGAAGAGATGATAGCAATCGATGCCCGTTTCTTTGAAATAGGTTTCATGCCTGGTCTGTCGCAGTGTCTGTAGATACTTTTCTCCAATTTTCCTGCGTCGGGAAAGAGTGAGTCCAAGCCGATTGAGCTGAATCAATCCCATGGCTGCCTGGAAATCCTCTAGGCGATCATCATAGGCTACATTCTGTTTGTCTCGCTTGCTTCCGTATCGGAGGCTCAGCATCTTCTTCTGGTATTTGGGCTCAGAAGTGACAACCATGGCCCCATTTCCTGTGGTCACCAGGTCATATTCCGAAAGTCCGCATACAGCAATATCGCCGGTCTGGCCGGTATAGAGTCCGTCGTTATCGGCTCCTGGCATACCCGTAAAGTCTTCCAGCAGCAGAAATCCATTCTCTTTGAGCCAGGAAGCGTTCAGCGGGTTGCGACTGCCGTAGGTATGATCCAGCAGAAAGACTCGTTTGAATGCTTTTTTCTCTTCCACGCGAAAGGTAGGATCCTCGGAAACAGGTCCCTGCTCATTTTCGCGGGCCAATAGATTTTGAATGCTTTCCTGGTCTACATGAAAGGATCCCCGGGCAGGATCCAGTAGACGGGGAGTGGCGCCTACATAGCGGCATGCATCCAGCGCAGAAATGGAAGAAAGTGCATTCATCCAGATTTCATCGCCGGGTCCCACTTCCAGGCCAAGAAAGGCCAGATGATACGCAGCCGTAAGTGAGTTTACAGCCAGTGTATGTTTGTAAGATGCTACCTGTGCGAAGGACTTTTCAAAGCGTTCGCAAATGGAGCCGGAACCCAGTCTATCCTGGATAAGGCAGTCAAGGACAGATTCCAGTTCTTCCTTGCTGAGTGCCGGTCTCTGGGCCTCTATGGGACCAGGTTTCTTTTCT
>JBHIXQ010000083.1:0-7727 GCA_041984705.1 Leptonemataceae bacterium
AATAAGCCACATTGAATTGGCTACGCGACAGCCAAGCCAACCCATTGCGCCTGCGCAGATCACACACTCATCTGACCGGGGTTTAGCCCGGCGGAGCTCCGTCCGATGTGATGGTATCCTCTTCGTCTACCCTGTGAATGGGCCATACCTTGCGCCAGAGCACCGAAAGGGCGCTTCCAATCAGCGAATGTACAACACTGGAAACAGCAGCCGGCAGGGCAACGGCAGGATGAGGAAAATGTGCCCTGGCCAGCACTACGCCCAGACCGGAATTTTGCATCCCTACTTCGATGGAAATAGTCCGCGCCATTCCTTCTACGTCCCTGCGAAAATGAAGAATCAGTCGAGTAAATACATAGCCAAGGAGAAAGCCTCCGGAATGTAGCAGAACGGTAGCCAGTAAAATCATCCAGCCAGATTCCAGAAGCAGGCTCCGATCCTTTCCGATAACAGAAGCCACAATCAAACAGATGAGGAGCACGGCAACAGCAGGTAGCGCCGGTTTGGCCCGATGCACCAATCTGGTCTTACCGAAGAAACGGTTCAGTAATACTCCTCCCAGCACAGGTAAAACTACGACAAGAAGAGTGGAACGCAACAGTCCCAGAAAGGAAACATCTATGGACGATCCTCTCAGCAAAAGCTCCACTGCAGCCGGCGTGGCCAGAGCGGAAAGCAAGGTGGAAACCGCAGTCATAGTAACCGAAAGGGCCACATTGGCGCGGGCTAGAAAGGCCACTACATTGGATGCGGTACCGCCCGGACAACTGGCTACCAGAACAAGGCCGGCTCTAAGAGGCGGCTCCATGTCCAGCATCAGACCAATGCTGTAACCCAGCACGGGCATAATCGTGTATTGAAAGAGAACTCCTAAAAGCACCGGAAGTGGAAAAGACAGAACCCTTCGAAAGTCCGCAGGAAGTAGAGTCAATCCCATGCTAAGCATGATCCCGGCCAGCCCCAGCGGTATTAGGATCCCAGAAAACCAGGTAAAAATCGATGGTTCAATGAGGGCCAGACCAACAAAGATACTGACCCAGACAGGAAAAAGAAGGCTGATTCGTTCCAGCGTTCTAGCCATCAGGCCGTCCGCTCAAACCTGTAAATGCTACGCCCCTCGAATGCTGCATCCTCGCGGAAGAAGTACTTTCGCCCCCTTCCGTTCAATCGCTCATACAACTCACCTGGAATAAAGATACCGTTACTGGATCCATCTCTGTAGGCCAGGTGCGCAGAAAAATTCAAAGCTTCGGAAACAAGGCTGCCCATATCGCTGGTATACACTGTCTGTCCGGCAGCCAGTGCGATACTCAGTCCGGCCCGGTCGATGGGCAATTCTCCTGAAAGAAGATAGATCCGTGAGTTCATTTCCATGGAGGCGAGAAGAGCAGACAATGCTTCCTCACCATTGAATGCAGCTACCAGGGAGTCCTTCTTTTCGATCCATACCTGGCCACCGTAGGATTCAGGAATTCTACCCAGGATCTTTTTCCAGCGAGTCAGCACTTGCTGTAACTGCCAGTCATCCATCTGTGAGTAAGTGCCCTCGGTAAACTTGATTGTAGCATAGAGAAACAGGATATTATAGGCCTGTCCTTCCTTGAGGTTCTTTAGCCCGCCCACCAGTTTCTGGGCCGCTTCCAGTCTGGTTTTCTCTTCCTTTTCTTTTTTGATCGATTCAACGATGATATCTGTATGCTTTCGCACCTCGGGATACGGAGGCATGCCTGTTCCAAATTCACGAATCTTCTTCCAGCGCTCGCCATCCAGCAGTGCTCTGGCCAGAATATTGGTAAAAATGCCCAGCTTTAAATTCTTCTTGGAAATGAAATCTATTGCTCCCAGGCGAATACTTTCTACTGCCAGGCGTTCCGAATCATCCCGACTGACAACAATTACCGGAACTCCCATTCTAACCAATCCATCCAGAAAAGGAAAGAATGGACGATCCAGTTCTGACTCTGTAATGATCAGATCGTAATCTGTAGAATGGAGCTTATCTTCTGCCTCGGGGATCTTGCTTACGAACTGGACTCCAATTCCCTGGAACTGCGATTCCAGAGTATTTCGGTAGTACTCCTGAATTCCCTGGTCTGGATCTATAATTAGTAGGTTCACCTGAGTAATGTTTCCCTAAATCATTAGATTCTGATACAGCGCGCCAAAGTCCGCCTGTCCGGATGCCTGGAAATACTTGCGAAGTTCGTCTGGCATAAGATTGAATGCAGTTTCGCTCAGAATAATGGAATTTGGAATGCCGTGTCGATCTTCCAGCCTGGAAGCCCGTTCCATATCTTCGCTGTGCATTCTGGAAGTGTCGCTATGATAAACTACTGAACCATAGTGAATGCCAATTCGAAGACGAATGTCATTTTCTTCTCTAAGCGCATTTCTTGTGATGTTATAAACCGGTAAATAGGCCAGAATACCCAGGCAGGACATTACTGCGCTCTGTACGCAACTGTCCCCTATGAATGCAGCCATTCCTCCATCACCGTACCAGAACCAGATTCTACCGTTATTAAATTCTACATGAGAGCCCACAAAGTCTCTCAGAGTCCGGATGGTAGTTTCCACGTCTACTTTGACGTTGGTGCGAATGAGCTCGGAACTTCCGACTATATCAAGGCTGACAAAAGCCAGTCGATACTCCTGGTCCTCTCGTAAAAATCCCCAGTCCTGGGTCTTGGACTGAGCCTGGTCTCGAATAAAACCGCCCTTCTCTTTATCCAGCACGAATCCGTTCTCGCGCAATTCATTCAGAATGGGTTCAATTCCCTTCAGCTTTATGATTCCGCCACTACCGCCGTAACCTTCCAGCATCACAAGTTTGGCGATGAAATCCATGAGCCGCTCGCGAGCGCTGAAATACTGAATAACGCACTGGGCTGCTACCTGTCTGGGAATTACGATATGATCACCGAACCCAGACACCTCGGCCAGGTCAAAAGATGGATCCACCTCTCGTCCGACATAGTGAATCTGCTCTGTATTGAGTGAACGGGAGAGCAGGTCTTGCAGGAGCTTCTTGGCCTTTTTCATAAAGCTTCCTGCATTTGGACTGCTACGTTTCTATTGGGAAGTAAAATTTGGAGACTACCGGGATCGAACCGGTGACCTTCTGCGTGCAAGGCAGACGCTCTCCCAGCTGAGCTAAGCCCCCAAGGGATACTTGAGATAAAATTTTTGGGCTCCCTGCTGTAAAGTCGAAATTGAAATTTTTGGGCTTTACCAGAGATCCAATCACGGAAATTCATCAAAGCAGTGAGCACTGAGAGACGCATTCTGATCACTGGTGCCGGATCCGGTATAGGGCTGGAAACAGCTTTGCATCTGGCCAGTATGGGCCATGAAGTAATTGCCGGAATTCGCAATCCGCAGAAATTCGAGAAATACTGGAAAAGCCGTGGCGAAGGAAGCAGTCCACCGTTCAGCATAGCGAAATTTGACGTAACTTCGCAGCGTGAAGCAAAAAGTCAGATCGGGAAGCTTTTTAAGACTGGTCCCATACATACACTCATTAATAATGCAGGCTACGGGCTTTACGGATGCTTTGAAGAACTTCCGGACGAAGACTTCAGGGGCCAGTTTGAGACGAACCTGTTTGGTATACTAAATGTTAGTCGATTATTGCTACCTTCGATGCGAGAGCTGGGAAACGCGCAAATCATCAACATCAGTTCCATTCTGGGCCGAGTAGTTCTGCCCACCGGCTCCGCATATTGCAGCTCCAAGTGGGCTGTTTCGGGATTTTCCAGGTCCTTGCGATATGAACTGGCTCCTCATGGAGTCCAGGTTTGCACTGTGGAACCTGGCCTTATTCGCACTGAATTCAAGGCCAACATGCAGGTACCTTCGTTAAAGCAATTGCAGGGACCGTACGGCCCCTTCAACCGGATGATCGCATCCGAGCTCAAACAGTATGGTGCATTCTCTACTCCGGCGAGCAAGGCTGGAAAGAAAGTAGCTGCACTGGTGAAGAAAAGCCGGCTGCCTGCAAGCTACCGAATCGGGATGGATGCGAAATTGGTGTATGCCACTACTCGCATACTCCCGGAGTCCTGGCTGGACTTTGCATTTAGAATGGGAACAAAACGACAATTCAAGAAATCCAGTCAAACAAACACGAAATAATCAGTCCGATTCAATTGAGCGAAGAAATGGCAACGAGCAAGAAAACCAGCAAAAAAGCGGCCAAGAAAACGGCCAAAAAGACCGCGAAAACGGCTGCAAAGAAGAAGGCCGCACCGGCGGCGAAGAAGAAAAGCCCGTCCAGCAAGCCAGCAGTAAAGAAAACTGCGAAGAGCGCACCCACGGCATCGACCAAAAAGACCGCATCATCTGCCAGAAAGAGTGCCCTTGACCCAATCCAGGAACTGGGTAAGGACTGGATCAAGGTCGTGCAGGACAGTAGCCTGGAGCAGAGTCTGCAAAGAATTCAGAAGAGTCTAAAGCAAAACCTGGACGTAGAATCCCTTATCTTCGCTGGCCTTCTGGATAAGGAATACAGGGTACTTTTTGCATCCAGCGGAAACCAGAGCTGGATTGCTCCCTCTCGCCAGGCTGGCCCGAACCTCCCGGATGATCTGCTTCAACCAGCCGGAGCATTTAAATGTAATCAGACTCCGGAAGTGAGCGATGGTCTTTCATTTCAAGAAACGGATGCTTTGCATGCTCTGACCCTTCCGGTACCGGAAACAGTGAATTCTCCGGAAGGTCATCTAATTGTTTTTCGCAGGGCCACGAACTTTGTAAAATCTGACCTGGACAGCCTGCGCATTTTCCAGAGCTTCTTTCTGGCAGAGTATCGTCAGATGGCCAGCCTGGAAACATCGAAAGAGCTCAAGAGCATAACCGTTAATCTACAGTCTGCGGAGAAATCCAGAGAGAAGGCTCAGCAGGATCTGGAAAAGGTTCGCAACGATCTTCAGGCAAAAGCAGAGTCCCTGAAGTCAGAAAAGGGAAATCTTCTTTCGGAGATCGAGACTCTCAAAGCGGAACATGAGCGAACTCTGGAACAGAGTCTGGCAGAGCAAAAGGAAAGCCTGGTGCAAAGCCATGCACAGGAGATTCAGACAAGGGATGATGAGTTTTCCAGTCGCCTGGAGAAAGAAAAGGAATCCCTCAAGAAGGACCTGGAGCAAAGTATTACCGATAAAGAAAGCCGGATCCAGCAACTGGATGAAACTCTGGCAGAAGTTCAACGAGATCTCGAGGAAAGCCAGCAGCAGATCAATAAATTGAACCAGAAGTTGGCTGAAACAGACAGCAATCTCAATTCAGAATCGAAAACTCGCAAAGAACTGGAGCAGAAACTGGAGTCGGAAGTTAGCACCAGACAGGCCCTGGAAGATGAGATTTCCGAAAAATCAGATACGATTCAAAAGTTGAATCAGGAAATCAAGGATCAGCAGGAAGCGGTCCGTAACCTGGAAAACCAGAAAAATGATCTCACAGGTAAGGTGCAACAGCTGCATTCCACTCTGGAAGATACCGAAAAGACCATCGAAGATCAAAAAGCGGACCTCATCAAAAAGCTAGAGGAGAGCGAAAGCGAGTCCCTGGATCGTATTCACCGACAGGAAGCCGAAATCTCACGATTGACCACCCAAAGGGACGAGCTGGAGAATTCTCTGGAAACGGCTAACAGCCTCCTGGAAGAAACCAATCGCAGCCTGGAAGCAGAGCAGACCAGCCGCAGAAAAACCGAAGAAGAGCTACGGAGCGAAATACAGACTTACGAAAGCCTGGTCCAGGAACAGAAAGAGAAGTTCGAAAAGGATCTGGCATCCGCTCAAACAGAAAAAGAAACAAAGATCGCAGAAATCAGCCGGCAAAAGGACGAAGCTGTCCAACGAATCACAGAAGAAAAAGACAGTCGCATTCGAGAGTTAACTGCCGAACATGAAAGTCGCCTCCAGAGTCTGCAGGAAACCAGAGAAAAGGAAATCAGCGAACTACAATCCGAGCTGGACAATACCATCGAGACATTGACCCAGGAAAAGACGGAAGCCCTGGAGCAATTACGCAGCGAAAAGGATGCAAGGATTGAAGCACTGAAATCGGATCTGGAAAGCCAGATCCAGAGTCAGAAGCAAGATTACGAAGAACAGCTGCGCAATACCAGGGAAAAGGCTGAATCCGACCTTATCAATCTGCAGAATGAAAAGGATCAGGAGATTCAAAACATTCGCAACGACGCTGACAACAGAATCGCAGATATTCAGAGCACTCTGGAGCAAAACGAAAAAGAAGCCACCGAAAAATACGAGCAGCTATATCGCACTTCCCAGCAAAATGAGACTGCGCTGCGCGAAGAAGCTTATAAACTGAAGAACCTCTACGAGCAGGTAAGCAGCAGTCTTGCCCGGGAGAAAGAAGAACATTCCCAGAACAGGAGCAGACTGGAAAAGGAACTGGCCAATCGTCAGGAAGAAATACAACGCCTGGAAAACACTATTGCAGAAAACCGCTCAGAGTATGAACGATCTCTGGGAGAGGCAAAGGACGAAATCCAGGAAAAGGACCAGAACATCCAGCAACTGACCGGCAATCTAAAGAACAGAGATGATCGAATCCACAACCTGGAAATTCAGAGAAATCAGCTATCCGGAGAAATCGATTCTTTGAAGCAAAGCATCGCAGCAACCGAAAAGCAGCACCAGGACCAGGTACTGCAATTGGAAATGGAGCGTGACTCCATTCGTTCGGAGCTGGAGCGAAACGTTCGCAACCTGGAAATCGAACTGGAAAAAACATCCGGTGAGCTGGAACAGACCAGACAGGACCTACGGATTACCACTCAGGAACGAAATAGACTCAATCAGGAAAAGCACGATCTACAAACAGAGGTATCTGCACGAAAGCAAACCATTCAGGAAAAAACTGAAGAGATTCAATCTCTCAATACATTGATCGAAGACCTGAAAAAGGAAAGCAGCAAACTGGAAAATCTTATCGCAGAAAAGAACCAGTCTATCCGGGAAGGACATCAGAACGAAGAGCGGCTTCGTAAAGAGATTGGTGCTCGAAAGGAGCAGGAAGCGCGGCTAACCAGAGACATTCGGAACCTGGAAGGGGAAATCGCAGAATTGAATGGCCAGGTTCAGGCCAGAGACAACAATATTTCCAATTTGAATCAGCAGGAGACTCGTCTCAAGGAGACACTTACCCAGAGACAGAGAGACCTGGACAGTGCAAGGAATCGAGAAGCACAATTAAAGGACGACCTTGATAAGGCCCTGGCCCGGGAAAAGAACTCTCGTGAGGCAGGCTACCTTCTGGCCAGTGCGGCAAGATCTCTGAGCGAAAGCCAGACATTCGAAGAAAAGCTTTCTATTCTGGACAGACAGGTATTTGCCAACTACAAGCTGCAACGCCTGAGCGTTTTTACTCTCCTGGATGAGGATCTTCTGGAGCGATTCTACAGCCGCAATGTTCCGGATTTTCCGGTGCGAGCTTCCATCCCGCTGGCCTCTACATTCTTTGGGGAAGCTCTGGCCACTCACCGACCGGCTATTCTAAAAAGAAAAGGCGATGCCTGGCCTTACGATTTGCCTGAACTTGAAATGCAAGACAACAGAGAATTCTTTCTGGCGGATCGCAATGAAGAGAACCCGGAGATCGGAATCATCAAGAAGATTCAGAAAGGACGAAAGACCGAGGAAGTCTACGTCCTTCTGCCCCTGGTGGAGGGGGACCGTACCCGTGGGCTTCTGGTGGCTACC
>JBHIXQ010000084.1:0-291 GCA_041984705.1 Leptonemataceae bacterium
GTGGCAGAATCATACAGTCCCGAAGGTCCCTGGAAATGCGAAGAACAGCCCATTCTTTCTCCGGATCCAGAACTCCCCGGCCGCAACATGGGTTGCGGTTCTATCAAGGTCTTTGCCCTGGACGATGGGTGGATTGGACTACAGAATGGAATTTTCCTGGAGTCCGGGGACCAACAGGCACATACCGCGAAAGAGCCTGATGCCACCGAAGCTCCCGATGCTGAAATGCCGGCGAAGCGCGAAGACGCAACCGGGTCAGATGCTGTTTCGGAAGATTCTTCCGGCAAGGGA
>JBHIXQ010000084.1:301-7692 GCA_041984705.1 Leptonemataceae bacterium
ACAAACAAAACTCTACAATAATAAAAAAAAAATACGAGAAAAGTAGGAGAACCCATGCGCGTAAACTGTAAATCGCTCCGGTATGATCCAGGAAGACATGACTCCCTCTACTAAAAAGAAATAAAATACATTGAAACAAGAATAAAAATAGGATATGGGAAATGAACAACTATAAAAGGTAAAATAGGACAATACATCACTGAAATAATTGGACACCAAAACAGGATAATAGTTGATGGGATTTAACGCAACAATTACAAAATTACGGCCAAATAAATAGTCTGTTTTTAGATGCACGAAGATCTCCTTCGAAGAATCGCGGCCCCGAATTAAGGAAGATTCGCATTAGTAACATCCATTGTGAAATTCGGGCGGGGAGTCCAGGCAGGTAAAAGGAATCTCCCCGTGCCAGGATTTTCACCGGGGGCCGTGGCTCTTATAAATCGGACATCGCAATCAAAGAGTATTCTAATCTCCCCGGGCCCAGGTTTCCTCTCTGGGATCCGCCGCTCCAAGAAGCCTGGTTTCCGCTTGAATGGCGGCTCCCACAGCGCCGAATCTCTTTCGATAATCAGGAAATACGTTTACTTCGTATCCTTTTTCTTCCAGGGGCCTTTTCAAAGTTCGGGCCAGAGACTCTTCCAGTTCAATTGTATGGGGAAGATACTCATGAGGGGAAAATGCATCGGGCCAGTTGTGGCTGCGAAAACGAAATGCCTCCACCGCTTTCTGGGGATCCATTTCAAAGAGTATATGGTTTAACAGAAACTGAAGTGTTGCCTGGGTCTGCATTTCCCCACCGGGTGTGCCACAGCTCATATAGAATTTTCCGTTTTTCAGAACCATTACGGCATGCGGGGTAATTCGGGGACGCTTGCCCGGTTCCAGGGATGACGGATGCTCCGGCTGCAATCTAAACTGAGTCATGCGAATACCCAGAGTAAGACCGGTGTCTGGAATCATAGGGGATATGGGAAAATCGCTGGGTGTAAGTGAGATCGCATTTCCCTGACGGTCGATGATGCTGATATAGCTGGTATCTTTTCCAGGGTAAAGAAAGCTCTGCTCTTCATCCGTCAACTCAGAAGATGAAATATACGAATCTTGCGAAGCATGCGCCGAAGCATCGAGAATAAGGGCAGCGGGAGTTTTGGAAAAAGCACTCTCCTGCAGCAAAGCTCTCCTTTTCTCCGCATAGTTTGGTCCCAGTAGCTCCTTCAAGGGAACATCTACGAAGGCTGGATCCCCTGCATAGGCCTCCCGGTCTGCCATGGCCAGCTCAATGGCCTGGAGCACCCGATGTGCATATTCGGGGCTATTATGCCCTGCTTGCTTCAAATACTCCCGGTCCGCTTCCAGAATCTTCAGGGCCAGAAGCAATGCGATTCCCTGAGTATACGTGGGGTTCGTCAGCACCGTGTATTCGCCGAATTGCACCTCCAGGGGTTCATCCCAGAACCCCCGGTAGCCAGCCAGATCTTCCGCAGTAATAAGCCCTTCTTCTTTCTTATGAAAGTCCACGATCTTTTTTGCGATAGGACCTTCATAGAAATAGTTTCGCACCTCTTGCAGAGCGGCTTTGCGCGAAAGACCGGACTGCAGCGCCTGTTTTTCAGCAGCTGCCAGATCTTCCAGAGTTCGCGCAAGATCCAGTCGCCTGAAACGGTCTCCATGATGTAGGGGGCGCCACCACTGGCCGTTTAGATACACTTCTGCATTGTATGGCATAAGGATCGTAAATCCCAGTCGAGTGAGCATACCCATTTCAAAGTTTTCCAGCATGCTGTTATGGACAGGAAAACCTTTTCGAGCCATTTCTATGGAAGGGGCTGCCAGTTCGGCAAATCCCATTGTGCCGCAATCCTGAAGCAGAGAGATCATCGCATCCGGCGATGCTGGAATCAGCTGCGCCAGGATGCTTCTTCTGGGAACGGCATCGTATCCCTGGTCCTTGAAAAAATCAATGGTGGCACCTTTCGGCGCAGTGCCAACTCCAGAGTAGCTGCGAATCCTTCGGGTTTCGGCATCATAATGAAGCAGCGGGGCCACCGAAGGAAAGCTGGCAGCTTCGCCATAGGTGACATTGATCATCAGAAGGGCGGCCACCGTGGCATCGCACGCATTGCCTCCCTTTCGCAGTACGTCTACAGCAGTATCTGTGGCCCAGGGGGTGCCGGTAACTACCATGAAGTCATCGCCAGTGGTTACCGGTCTTCGCTTGCCCTGGGGATCGTCGAATTCCATGGGATCCCGGGGACCGGTGGGCAAGAGAAAGTAAGTGAGTAACAGCCCACCGGAAATGATCAGAATAGTATAGAAAGCGATCTTGATACCTTTCATTGTACTCCAGGCTGCAGGAATCTTTCCTTTCTACAATGAGATTTCTTTCGCATGGACTGGAATCCAGCCGAAAAGGTGTGCGAAGGAATATATATGAGAAAGCAGCGCCACCGGAACAAGAAAGGCCGGAAGAAGTATGAACGGGAAGCGAAGCACCGCCACATTGGGCTGATCCAATCCGAACATCTGGAATTGAGTAGGCATGGACAGTATGGCCACCCCGACGATGTTAAATAAACAGCCCAGAGAAAGCAGGTTCCAGGTAATAAGTCCCCATCCAGGTAGCCATCTGCGGCTGTATAGCCAGGCAATCAGAGGTGCGCTGAGACCTACATAGATATCTGGATTGCGTCCAAAGAGAGTCATTTCTTCTGGAATGCCTCCCAGATTCAAAAACCCCATAAAGAGAACCCCTTCTATGACTATGCGAAAGGAATGGATCCAGGTCAGGGCAGTGAGACTCATACCGCCAATGATTCGTCTGCCCTCGGCAGAGCAGAACAGAGCCAGTCCCGATGCGGTAAAGGGCAGTAGAAGAGGAAGAACTGCCAGCGGAAGATAGCCTGCACGAATTATCCTCTCGGGCAGTCCGAGCCATCCGTAGATACCCTGGAGAATGAGTGCTGCAAAAAGGATGGCGGTCCAGATAGCCGTTTTTCTATTCCAACCAGTACTCTTTTTTATCTGAACGAAAGCGCTAAAAAGAACACCCAGAAGAAGTAGACCGAAGATCCAGGATAGCTCCGGATAGCCAGGTCTCGAAATGTCAAAAGATAGTGAAATCATTGTATTTCTCATTATAAGCCCCTGCCGGAAACACCGGCTCAAGTAGAGACCAGGTTATCACAGAAAGTTCAGAAGCCTCTATGAGTGAAGTAATGGTCTGGATAATAGCGTCATGACTTGAGTCATGGTTTTGCTATTCTGCGCTCAGGAGGGCCAGACGAAGGCTAAAATGGGGGAGGAGAAGATAGGCTGAATTGTGCTTTTAAAGGCGGATAGAGATCCGCCAATAGCTACCAGGTTCCCTATGAGCTTTGCATACTACATTCCGGTGGCGGCTATCTTTTCCGGGATAAGCGTTCTTGCGCATTTATTTTCTCTGCCCAGGAAGGCCAGATGGCAGACATCGTTAATATGGCTTTATTCGGCGCTGCTTCTCAGCAATACATGCATCGCTTTAATGATCAGCAGGCAATCGGCCGAGAATGCAGAGTTCTTCCTTTTTCTATTGAGACATTTCTTCTTTTCTCTGCCAGCCCTGTTTCTCTGGTTTGCCATCAGCCTGACTGGAGAAAGCAGAAAATGGCTTCTTCCTGCCCTGGTCTATACTGTATTCCTGATTTTTCTGGCAGACCTGGATTACATCTTTCGGCTTCATTTGCTTCTAGATCGGATGGAGCCGCATTCCTGGGGTTTCTTTCCCAGAGGCATGCCTCTGGCCATTATCCTGCTGGCCTTACTGGCTCTTTATTGCGTCGGGGTGTCCTTCTGGTATATGGTGAGCCATTCCAGCGATCTGGGTCGAGAAGGCCTGAAGCCAGTGGTAGTGCTTTTCGTGTTCTGGTGGATTGGGATTGTGCTCAGCATGCTTCCTTTCTCCGGCATTTCCATTTTTCCTCCCGGGCCTGCAGTGGATGCAGCTCTTTCCGCTTTGATCGCAGCTCTTCTTACCCGAGGCCAGCGCAGTAGTCGGGTCTCCGCCAATCTGCGAACCATTTCTGGCGGATTCGCTTCTGTGGCCATGGGCACACTGGCTGGATGGCTCCTCAAGACTCTGAATCCCCGGGTGGAGGAACTGGTATTATTGATCGTAGTGAGTGGCTGTAGCCTGGCTTCCCTGGCAGGATGGAACTACCTTGCGCGATACAGGCTTTCTCTCAGGCCTCTGTTTGTAATTCTACAGAACGATTATGAACTGAGTTATCAGGAGGCCAGAATCTGCGAACTGCTTCTTGAAGGCCTGGACCGTCACCAGATTGAAAGCCGGCTGGGGGTGGGGGGCGGCACCCTGAGAAATCATTTAACCTCTATCTATGGTAAAACCATCGATATCCAGGAGCCTTCTTCGGAGCAATCCAGAGATAAGCTCCAGCGACTCACGGTTTTTCTCTCCCGAATTCAGACCGGTGTCCTTACCCGCCCCTGATCTGCAGCCATCCGGCTAGTTTGATTTTTCTGATTTTTTTGCAACCCGGAAGCCAAATTGGACTCCTATCAGCATAAGATAAAGCAAAGGCCTTAAGGCCCTGGCATTAAACGGTGGAGCTCTAAAATCAAAAACCATCGGAATGCCAACAGGAGACATTATGAAACTCAAGGATTTTCGCTGGTCTACCGGAGTATTTCTGATTTTAAGCCCACTGGGCGCCGCAGCCGCCCTGGCATGGTATTTCTACTATGATGCCTTCCAGTGGCAGACAGTTACCTGGGCTGTGTTTATGGCATTTGCCACAGGAATGGGAATCACCGTGGGGTACCACCGTCTGTTTTCCCATAAGAGTTACGAAGCCGCAGCTCCCATTCGCTGGTTACTAACTTTCTTTGGAGCTGGAGCTCTGGAGAAGTCTGTAATTGAATGGTCTCATGATCATAGGAATCACCACCGATTCGTGGATACCGACCAGGATCCATATTCCATCAACAAAGGATTCTTCCATGCTCACATTGGCTGGCTCTTTGTAAAAAGAGGAACCAACGGACGTGCGAAGGTGGATATCAACCAGGTAAAAGACCTCTGGGCAGATCCATTCATTCGATTTCAGCATAACTATTACACTGCCTTTGGATTATTTGTTTGCTTTCTGTTTCCCGGACTGGTAGCTCTGGCCTGGGGCGATTTCTGGGGTGGCGTGCTCATCGCAGGTCTGGTGCGAGTCGTAGTGGTGCATCATGGAACCTTTTGCATCAACTCCATCTGCCATTCCATCGGGCAGCAGCCTTACTCCAGTCGTCATACAGCTCGCGATAGCTGGATTTCTGCACTGTTTACTTTCGGTGAGGGGTATCATAACTATCACCACGAATACCCGGCCGATTATCGAAATGGAATTCGAGCCTGGCAATATGATCCATCCAAGTGGATGATCTGGACTCTGTCCAAACTGGGTCTTGCTTCCAATTTAATCCGCATGCCAGATGAGAAAATCCTGGAAAGCAAGCTTGAGATGAAGGCATCCAGAGTGGATTCCGCTCATCGGTCCGACCTGGAAGCGAACATGGAGGAATTCTCTAGAGTGGCTTCTGAACTGAAGCAAACCAGAAAGGCTTATATGAAGGCTCGCAAGGAAAAAGCTCCTGCCACTGCGGATCTGGAGAAAACTCTAAAGCGCAATCGCAAAGCTCTGCTGGCTGCGTATAAAAGCCAAAAAAGCAGAATTCGGATGGCCGGTCGAAGCGCCGTTTCTGCTGCGTAATGCATTGAACACTTACTCTCTTCCCGGGGGGCTTCGGCCCCCTTTTTTTATGGTCAAAATCCAATGCCAGGTGAAGTTAAGCTTTGAGGCATTATGGAAAAATCTGGATACGACTATGCAATCCTGGGAGCGGGCGCCATCGGCTGCTACACCGGAGGCTGGCTGGCAAATAGCGGCCACTCCGTCTTATTTGTAGGTAGACCATCCATTCTGGATGTACTGGCCAGCCAGGGATTGGCTCTTGAGTCGGTGGAGGGTAGGAAATCCTCCGTATCTACGCTTCATCTCCAGAGGGCAGAATCCTCCATTCCTGCGAATACTTCCGAAGCTGATTCAGTGGCCGATGGTTCTGTAACTGCAGCCTCCATTGGACTTACGGAATCTCCGTCCGATCTGGCAAAATGTAAAACCATACTTGTATGCGTCAAAAGTGCATCCACCGATGAAGCCGCCGCCCAAATTCGAGAGTATGCTCCTCATGGCTCGGCTGTAATCTCATTACAGAATGGACTGGGGGCCGCCCGGATTCTAAAAGAGAATCTACCGGATCACAGGGTCTTTGCTGGTATGGTAACCTATAACGTTGTGCGCGAAGGGAATCATTTTCGTCAATCCACCTCCGGTCCCATAACTATTGAATTGCCGCCGGATGCCGCCCTGGCACAAACTGCCCGGGCCGTAGCTAACGATCTGAATGAGTGTGGGATTCAAGCCTATCTACGTTCAGATATGCAAAATGTGCAGTGTAGCAAACTACTTCTGAATCTGAATAATGGTATCAATGCCCTGGCAGGTATTCCCATTCGAGAAATGCTTTCTGATAGAAAATACAGAAGAATTATCGCTGCCTGCATGAAGGAAGCCATACAGATTTATAAATCCGCCGGAATCAAGATGGTGAAGCTTGGAAAAATCATTCCTGGCATCGCTCCTGCAGTTTTGAAGTTGCCTGACTTTCTTTTCTTTCGCGTGGCTTCCACAATGATTAATATTGATCCTACGGCCATGACATCCCTGGCTCAGGATCTGATTGCGGGTAAGAAAACGGAGATCGACTTTTTAAATGGAGAAATTGTTCGCCTGGCCCGGTCCAGGGGACTCAAAGCGCCCATTAACTCTGCTGTGGTGCAGCTAGTGAAGGATGCGGAAGCTACCGGACAGGGCTCCCCGCGGATGGATCCAGAAGCGATGGCTCGTGCTCTGGGTCTGGAAAGCTAGAGTTTAATAGTCCATGGGAGGCCGGGCAACCTGCCTGGTTGATGCCGATATAATGCCTGTGTTTCGTAAATATTACAGCCGCGTTCTTTTCCCTGGTTTGGGCTTGATGCACGTTTGTAGTCAGACTTGAATCTGAGTGTTCCTGCTCCGGGGGCTCGATGTTATCCATGGAGTAGTATTCCATTTCAGGGATAGCGGTCATCCACCTGATTCCATGCTTTTACCGATTGACCGATTCTAAAAAATTATCAAGTCTGGGTTTGCCTCTCTTCGGCGCCGGTCTATTCGATGAATTTCCATAAGCTAGCGTCATTATTTCAGAGATGTATTGCAGGAAAGATTTGCCGTGCTTTTGGGCTACTGCTCCTTTTTCTCTGCTTCATCGCTCCTCACTTGCAGGGGCCCTTACTTGCTGAG
>JBHIXQ010000085.1:0-3409 GCA_041984705.1 Leptonemataceae bacterium
CCGAGGAGGCCGATGAATTAATACTGAAGCGTTCCATCCATGAGGCCATCGCGATGCTAAATATTGCAAAAATTCCTCTAAACAGTTCCTTCGAAGTCGAGTTTTCGCATCATTACGGAATAAGGAACTTCAAAGAAACGGGAGCGCTAATCATTACGCTCATCAATCGAAGCTACGCGAAGAAGCTCATAGTGCAGTTGCCCGGTCAATATCATCCCAGACATTTCCACAAACGAAAAGAAGAGACTTTTCAGGTCCTCTATGGCGACTTGAGCATCAACGTCGATGGCCATGATAAGCATCTGCAGCCCGGGGATACCTGTTTGATTCAGGCCGGCGTCTGGCATAGTTTCTGGACAAAAACCGGGTGCATTTTCGAGGAGATATCCACCCGGCATTACAATGACGACTCCTTTTATGAAGACAAGAAGATTGCCGAGATGCCGCGCTCCGATCGAAAGACAGTAGTGGACCATTGGGGTCGCTTTCAGTTAGCAAAAGCAGATGAGCTCCCCGGAGTGGACGACTAATACTGGCGCGCAAAGCCCGTAACCCGAGAACCGTTTTGACGGCGGTGTGCATCGCGAATGAGGGAATACCATTGACCCGCGCCGGCCTCAGCCGGCCTGGCTCTCAAATTGTGAGACTCTCTCTGTTGCCTGGAACTCACCCAACCTGTTAGGTCGAGGAAATCTGAATGTTATTCAATACCCTGGCCTTTGCAGCCTTCCTTAGCGTCTTTTTGCTGGTCCGGCGGCTTCTTCCCACCCGATTTAGCAATGTTCTTCTTACTCTCTTCAGTTGGTACTTTTATAGCTTCTGGAATCCGGATTTCGTCATTCTTCTAGTCGGTTCTTCGGTAGTAGATTATTTAGTCGCGCTTTTTATGAAGCGCTATCCGGAATCGAAGCGTGTCCTGCTGCTGGTTAGTCTGCTAGTGAACCTGGGCATTCTTGGTTTCTTCAAATACGTTGGCTTTCTGGCCGACGCAATTCTTCAATTAGGCCTGGTTTCGGGTTTGCCCTATGACTGGACTGTTCCAGAGGCCGCAGTTCCCGTCGGAATCTCCTTCTACACCTTTCAGACACTCAGTTATACAATTGATGTATATCGCGGGCAGATCGAACCAAGGACAAACTTCTTTGACTTTGCTGCTTATGTAGCGTTCTTTCCCCAGCTGGTGGCGGGCCCTATCGAACGCGCCTCACATTTGCTACCGCAACTGGAGGCGCCCGCCGAAGTTAGTTACTCGGATCTCATTGTCGGTATTCAGCTGATAAGTCGGGGGTTATTCAAAAAGCTGGTCATTGCTGACAATCTGGCACCTCTGGTGGAGACAGTTTTCGATGCTCGGACTGGCTCCGGTCCGATAGCACTGGCCGGTATGTACGCCTTTGCGCTTCAAATCTATTGCGACTTCTCCGGCTATACGGATATTGCACGGGGAATTTCCCGGTGGTTCGGGATCTCTTTAATGGAGAATTTTCGCATGCCCTATTTTGCATCAGGGCCGGCGGAATTCTGGCGGCGTTGGCATATTAGTTTATCCACCTGGCTGCGAGACTACCTTTACATTCCACTGGGCGGCAATCGGGCCGGACTGGGGAGAACCTATGTAAATCTGGCGATAACAATGCTTCTAGGGGGGCTATGGCATGGTCCTACCTGGATGTTCGTCCTCTGGGGAGCCTACCACGGTGTCTTGCTGATCCTGGAGAGGCTCATCCGCGGACACATGCGTTCTGGCAACAGTGATCAAAACTCGCTTCTCGTTCGGATGCTCGCTGGCCTGTTTATGTTTCATTTGATCTGCCTGGGGTGGGTGCTTTTTAGAGCTACGACAATTGAAGATCTCTGGAGCTGGCTCGGCCGAGTATCTGCCTGGGGAGGTTCCCTTACTTCGCTACAGCCTCTCATGAGCGTACTATTATTCGGTTCGCCGATTCTACTGCACTGGACCTGGCGAGCTGTTCGCAAAGGGGGGGATGATGATTTCGACACAGCCCTGAGCCCGGTGCCCTTTGGAATAATAACCGCTGGATTGATTTTTGGTGTGGTTACTCTGGGGGCCGATGCGAGTCGCGAATTCATCTACTTTCAGTTCTAAGGAGGGCTGTAGTCGAATATGAAGAAAAAAGGGTTCTGTAATGAGTAGGGAGCTTTCTGGAGATCATCCGTTGAGAGTGCATCAAAAGGTGCGCTACCTCCTGAGCAACGCTTTGCGCAATCTTGTGGGGAGCTTCTGTTCCCTCGGTTCGACGTTGTACACTCCCAATACCATTGACTCTGGGCCGGACTCCCCTTCTCGCAAGGTGATAAATGGATTTTTTCGTGAGAAACTTCCTGAGCTGATTAATCCGGGAAATGTCTCGGTTCTGGACATTGGATGCGGCAGCGGATACCTCTGCTCGATGTTGGAGCAATCCGGATTCGGAGGGGATTATCTCGGAATTGATATCGAATTACATCCAGCGACGACTTCTTTCGATTCACGCAAATTTCGCACCGAGTTCAGGGAGATTCGAGCAGAGGAATTGGAGTTTCGCGATGGCTTCGACCTGGTAGTTTCAAACACTGCTCTCGAGCACATCGAATTTGATTCTGTGGCCGTTCAGAGAGCTCGGGCGGCATTGAGACCTGGCGGAATCCAGGTTCATATCGTACCGGCTGGGCCGGCTCTATTTCTTTACATGTTCCATGGCTATCGACAGTATTCTCGATGTTCAGTCCGTCGCCTGATGAAAGGGCTTGATTTCAAAACCTTTCGCTTCGGTGGCCCGTTGTCCTGGTTTGTACACTGGTGGTTCCTGAGTTTGCCCGTGATGCTGCTCGGAGTGAGACCATGGACGAGAAATTCACTGTACGAATTTTTGTCGCGGGTCACCCTAAAGCTGGATCGGTTCCTACGGTTCCGACCACATTTGTACTGCATTGTAAGTAGGAAGGAAGCGTAGGAAAATCCCCCGCTATTGACTCATGAGTCCCGAAGAAACTCGGGGTTCTGATAGATGCCGGGACCCGGAAGGCCTCCGAAGCAAGAAAGTGAAACACTCTAAAGATTACAAGTACTCAGGCCGAGCCTTCCTCGTTGCCACTATTAGTATGATGGTCGCTCTCTGTATTGGGGAGCTAGCTTTCAGGGTCACAATACACTACACGGGCGCATGGAGGGACCCGGGAACCCGAGAAGCGGCCTGGGAGAAAATCTTCAGGAAGATCGAATCTGGCAATCCGGTCCGGGTGCTTTTCCTGGGGGACAGCACGGTGCGAAATGCCCTGCTCCCTGATGTATTCCAGCAGGTAACCGGCCGCAGTGCTATGAACCTGGGTATGGTTGGCGATTATGGGACCTATGGTGACTTCGCGGCCTTACAGGCCTACCTGGATCACCATCCTGCTCCCGATGCTG
>JBHIXQ010000085.1:3419-7682 GCA_041984705.1 Leptonemataceae bacterium
TGTAGTGCTCTGGCATACGCTGGATGTGTGGAATCGAGTTCCCTTGCCGGAACTGCAGGATTATTCTCGGTGCCAGTTGCAGCCGGTACTGGACCGCGAATTCATTACCTATCGCTTGTCCACTGCCACCATGAGAAACCTGGCCTGGTGGCCCGTTCATCAGTTAGAGTCTTTATACAGGATTACTTCATTCTGTCTGGCTTCGTATCGTTACCGCTCGGTGGCAAAACGATCATTGGAGTCCATTCTGCCGTTCGATCCATTGTTCTCGGTGGACGCCACTCCTTCGAAGCGAAGCGCTGCGGAAAATCTGGCAATTCAGGAAAGGGCAATCCAGCAAATTCCCCCGGGAATCAGCCTGGCTAACATTTACTGGTTGCTAAAGTTACGCGAACTCGCGGCTCGAAATGATATACGAGTCTTTCTCGGTCGGTCACCAATAAACCAGGATGCAATGACGCAGGCTGCAACGGAGGCCCGTCTGCAGGCTCTGAACAGTTCCCTGGATGCCTACTTTCGCCTGGCCCCTGAAATTGTGCCTCTTCAGACTGGCAATCCAGTATTCCCCTCCGAGTTATTTGTTGCCGGCGACAAAGATCATGCAAATGAAACCGGAGCATCGGTCATGACTAAATTCTATGCCAGGTCATTCCTGGAGATTTCTTCACAGGAATGATGACTATAAGGCACCAGAATAATGCGAAGGGTCGGGTATTCCCCGGGGTACCTGAAGATGGGCAGGGACAACTTGCCTTTCTCTTTAAAAAGGGGCGGAAAGACAGGTGGCAAAACAATGACCTCCAACCGGCGGATTTCTTTTACGGCCTGCTGGATCTACCCGAAGACCTGTCCGGATGGTTTCTAGAACAGGAAGATTTCAACCTTTCTGCCGGAATGCAGCGTTCCCGGATGCTGGATCGGCTTGGATTTGCCCTTGGACTGAACCTGCCTTTCTGTAGAGCATTGAATACACCCGAGAACCTGCAAAAGCTAAATTCCTTTTCGGTTCTATTCGCGACCACTAACGCCTGGGGCCTGGCGTTGTCTTACCTCAAGTATAAACGTAAACTAACCGCCTCGGTTATCTTTCTTTCTATGGGGGCCCTGGAAAAACGCTCAGGTCCACTCCAGCGCTGGTTCTTTCGAATGATTACGTCTTCCGTACAACTCGCAACATTGAGTCGGGCTGAGTCAACCTTTCTTGGGAAGGTAACTGGGAAAGATGTTGCGTACCTGCCATTTGCCGTGGACACAGCCTTTTGGTACGAGGATCCTGCCCCTACGGAGCATCCCTGGTTTCAAGAACAAGCTTCGTTCTTCTTTGCTATCGGAAACGACCGCCACCGAGATTTCGAAACCCTTGTACGAGCCTGGGAATCGGACTTCCCCGAGTTAAGAATTGTAACAAAAATTGCGATTCAAGAGAAACTCCCAGCCAATGTAAAACTACTATCCAGCGATCTCTATGAGAAGCAGATAACGGACGAAGATCTTCGTCGAATCTACTCTCGAGCACTGGGGGTAATAGTCCCGCTGAAGCAAACGATTCAACCATCCGGTCAGAGCGTGGCTCTGCAATCGATCGCTTGCTCCACTCCGGTCATTATGGCGAGAAACGAAGGATTCTGGGACGAAGATCTGCTGGAATGTGGCGTTGACATCCGATTCTATGATCCAGGGGATGCGGCAGGGCTTACGAAAAGAGTTGGAGAGCTTCTGGCGGAAACTGGATCCACACGCAGGAGCTGTCCATCAGGGGCGGATGGGCTATCAAAAGAGTTTTCGCTCAGTAGATACGGTCAAAGTATCGGCAATCTGGTAAAAGCTTTGCTGGAAAAGGAGCGAAACAAATAGTCGATGTGCATGTTACCTCGAATAAAAAAGGAAAGGCTTTCGGTCTACTTTACTTTTCAGAAGGGGCCCTGGGGGGGAGGAAACCAGTTTCTCAAGAATTTGCTCAAGGAAGCCCAGTCTACCGGTACCAAGATCGATATCAACTCGGGCTGGTACTGGACTGCTGCCGCCCTTTTTAACTCGCACCACTTCAGCGAGAAAAAGCTGAAACGGCTGAAAACGAGAGGTGTCCGAATGGTGCATCGAGTGGATGGACCTCTCCTTTCGTATCGAGGTATGGATGACGGAACGGATGCAGAAATCGCGCGAATAAACAATAGCCTTGCGGATGCTACCATCGTTCAGTCCAAATACAGCCTGAAAAAACATCAGGAACTGGGCATACATTACAGGAGCCCTGTTATCATACCCAACGCCGCCGATCCCACCATCTTTTTTCGCTCCCATCACTCTCGGGACCGGAGATACCCGATTCGGCTGGTTTCCGCGAGCTGGTCACCCAACTGGAACAAGGGGTTCAGATTCTACAAGTGGATGGAGGACAACCTGGATCCCGATCGCTACCAGCACACTTTTATCGGAAACTCACCTGTAGAATTCCGGAAAACACGGACCCTGAATGCCATGCCTTCAACAGAACTTGCGGATTATCTCAGGACGCAGGACATCTATGTGACGGCCTCTTTGAATGATCCTTGTTCGAATTCTGTGATCGAAGCAATGAGTTGCGGGTTACCCGTACTTTATCTGAATAGTGGCGGGCATCCTGAACTGGTGCGAGGGGGCGGGCTGCCCTTCGAAGAGCCTGAGGATATTCCGGCCGCCCTGGATCGAATGGTCAATGAATACGAAGCTTTCACGGAAGCTTTGAATCCGCCCAGTATTTCTGATGTTTGGAGTCAGTATAAAAGGGTTTTGTTCCCAACCGTTCAATAAATATTGGTACGGATTGTTCTGTAATTAAGATGAAGAGATTGATCAGAAAACTTCGAGCCGTCCTGTGGAATCGGTCCGCTAAAAAGAAGATTGACCAGTCCCATAGGATTTTTGCAACCCTTGGTCCGGGGGATGTGGCCATTGATTGCGGCGCAAACGTAGGAAATGTTACCGAAGTGATGGCCAGGGGTGGTGCTGAAGTTCATGCGTTTGAACCGAACCCTCATGCATTCCAGGCGTTGCAACAACGGTTCGCAGAGAACCCGCGCGTGCACTGCTATAATCAAGGCGTCTGGAAAGAACCAGGCACTCTGCGACTACATATGCACGAAAATGCCGAAAGCGATCAGGTGCACTGGTCCACCGGCAGTTCTTTCCTGGATTACAAATCCAATGTTCAAAGGGATCGCTTCTGGGAAGTCGAGGTTGTGGATCTCGCTGCATTCATAAAGGATCTGGGCCGACCGGTTAAGATTTTAAAGATGGACATTGAAGGAGCCGAGTGCGAGGTCCTGCCCCATTTATTGGATCTGGGAATTCACCGAACAATTCAGAGTATTCTCGTTGAGACTCACGACCATAAAGTGCCGGAGTTGGCAGCGCCCACTAACAGTATTCGAAGAAGAATCCAGGAATCTGGTATTGGAAACATCGATCTGGACTGGGTATAGTCTGTAAACTTTTCCATTCATGAACTTAGAACGCGCGAAAAGTATTGTTCTTCACGGACTGCTGAGACGACGCAGTGCCCTACATCGTTTGACTATTGTCTCCGACGAGGCAGGCTGGGTGCTGGATGAAGAAGCCCGACAGTTGCACAGGACAATGTCCGGATTTGGATGGAAAGTGTACAGGACACCATTCGTCCGCGGGATTCGAGGTCATGTCTTCTTTACCGATCACTTCACAGGAAGTCGTCGATTGCACCAGGTGAAACAAGGAGTTCGGCCGTCCATGGCCTATTTTCACGGGCTTCCGGGTACGGCAGATGGTAGGTTTGATGCCCCTTACGAATTGATGCGAAAGCACAAGGACCGCATCCATCGAGTCCAGGTCACACATGATGATATGGTTCGCCTATGTCTCCAAGCTGGCCTCTCCCACGATCAGATTCGTAAGATTGTCATTCCGGTTGATACCGAAAAGTTTTATCCGGCCGATGCTCTGGAAAAGAAGAGTGCCCGACAGAAATTTGCTGTACCACAGGATGCCACAGTCATCGGCAGTTTTCAGAAAGATGGGGAGGGCTGGGGGGAAGGCGACCGCCCCAAGCTGGAAAAAGGTCCGGATACCTTTCTGCAGGTGGTCGACCTGTTGCGGAAGCGAGTTGACGATCTATTCGTGCTGCTTTCGGGACCGGCTCGCGGTTATGTGAAGAATGGTCTTGAAAGAATGGGCGTGGCGTATCGGCACCAATTTCTTTCCCAGCCGGCCGAAGTATCGGAGTTGTACCGCTGTATAGACCTCTACATT
>JBHIXQ010000086.1:0-7615 GCA_041984705.1 Leptonemataceae bacterium
GCGTAATAAACATAACGAAGCCAGCTCCCAGTATCAATAATGTGTAGATCGGACCTGTAATAGCCTGGAGACTGCGAAGCCATAGCCATTTCTCGGAAAGTACAGGAATAATGCCCTGTTTTTGAAATCTTCGATACTGAATTTCCAGGGCAATGAAGCAGCCATGATACACGCCCAGAAGCAGATAATTATAGGAGGCCCCATGCCAGAGACCTACCATGGCCCAGGTTAGAATTACATTGAACTGAGTGCGAAGGAAAGACACCGATTGTCCACCCATGGCAATGTAAACATAGTCGCGAAGCCAGGAAGTAAGCGTACGGTGCCAGTTGTTCCAGAGCGCGCGAACGGAACGGCTGAAATAGGGGGCAAAGAAGTTTTCGGGAAGTTCTATGCCCAGTAGCTTTCCCTGTCCCCGGGCCAGGTCCGTATATCCAGAGAAATCGCAATACAGCTGTGCTCCAAAGGCAAAACAGCCGGCCACCAGCGTGAACCAGTCAAAGCGTTCCGGCTGACCAAAAATAAGAGCTGTATGAGGTACCAGGTTATCGGCAATCAGGATCTTCTTAACTACACCCTGGATTATTAGATAGATTCCAGAAATAAGCTTCTGATGGTCCGGTTTAATGGAGTAGGGATCTTCAATCTGGTGAAAGAACTCGCTGTGTCGCACGATGGGGCCGGCCACCAGCTGAGGGAAGAATGTAATGAATGTCAGGTATTGCAGAAGACTGTGTCGCCCGGAGATTTCGCCCCGGTAGGTGTCCACTGCGTAAGCGATTAACTGAAACGTATAGAAGCTAATTGCCAGCGGAAGTACGATTCCCTTTACCGAAAGTTCGGAGACCAGCAATTCGTTGAAAGCCTCTCTTTGAAATAGAGCAATGCCCGTGATGTCCTGCAGTATTTGCAGGAAGAAGTAGAAATATTTGAAGAAGAACAGATTGGCCGCATCCAGAGTTACGAGTGCGATAAGCCAGCCCTTTTTCGCCTTTGATTTCCGAATCTGAACAACAAAAAAGTAGTTTAGAAATACAATAGAAAGAAAGTGCACGGCGAAGGGTGGAGACCAGAAGCCGTAGAAAAAGATGGAAGAAAGTACGACCAGATAGAGTTTCGCAGATCCGCGGACACTCCAGTATATAACATAGATAAATACAAAGAAAATTAGAAATATTGCTGTGTTGAATAGCATGCGGCAATCCAGACCTACACAGAATCCAGAGCCGCATCAATCCTTTTTTTGATCTCTTCGTAAAGACTTACTGTGTTTTGAATCACAGGCCCGGGAAGTTTTGGAGCGGGAGGAGCTTTATCCCATCCCAGTTCTTCAACGTAATCTCGAATGTATTGCTTATCAAATCCGGCCTGGTTTTTTCCTGGCTCATATTTGGAGGCATCCCAGTATCTACTGGAATCCGGAGTCAGCATTTCGTCTATCAGATAGATTTCATCGTTAAGCAGTCCAAACTCGAACTTTGTATCGCATAGAAGAATATCTCGGGTAGCCATTAGCTCCGAGGCTGATTTAAAAATTGAAATGGAAATCTCTTTCAGTCGATGAGCCAGTTCTCCCAGGTCCTTTTCCATTACCTCGAATCCAACGTTTTCATCGTGCTCGCCTACTTCGGCTTTTGTGGCAGGAGTGAATATTGGCTCCGGTAACCGATCCCCAAGTCTGAGTCCGGCAGGCAGTTCGATGCCACAGATCGCTCCGTTCTTTTGATAATCCTTCCATCCGGAACCGGCCATGTATCCCCGCACCACGCATTCAAAGTCGATTCGCTGCGTCTTTTTTACAAGCGAGCTGCGGCCTTCCAGGTCCTTCATCGTATTAAAAGGGGATGGAAAATCATTGCTGGTGGCGCTTATCCAGTGATCTTTGAATCCGTGCTCTTCCTGTAGTCCGGACTTTCGCAGCCATTGAAACCATTTGCTGGATACCTGATTCAAGATTATCCCTTTTCCGGGAATGGTATCCGGAAACACCACATCGAATGCGGATAATCGGTCCGTAGAAACCAGAAGAATATTCTGCCCCAGGTCATATAGATCTCGTACTTTTCCTCGGTAGCTCGGTTCCTGCGATTCCATGGGACATTCCGGACAGGCACCGGTTCCGATCAATTCTTTTGGAGCATCAATATCGAATGAAAGGGGCTGATTCAAGGCTCTAACTGCTCTTCAGGTCGCCCCGAAAGATCAAAGCATTATGGGGCGATTCCTTCTTTAGCTGGCGAAAGTTGGCTTTGCTTTGAAAGTTAGATGGCCAGAATGGATAGGTGCTGCATTGCATGGGCCGCACCGGATAAATCGAACATTTATTATCTTCCAGTAGAATACAGGCATCTCCGGACCTGTGCACATAATAACCGGGTATCTTTTCCTGGATGAGCTTTCGCTTTAACCTTGAGAATGCAAAGGCGCTTAATTGGAGATAATCCTTGATGGCCTGGAGATCCTCTTCTGTGAAATACACATCCCCCGGGCCCTTGCAACAGTGGCCGCAGGCCGTGCATTTAAAATCAAAGGTCCCGTATTCCAGGGTTTGCTCTACTCGCTCCTGGCTGGTTTTGGGCTCATGCATGATGTCAGTGGTAAAGCGGAGCTATCAGTGTCAAGTTCTGAGAGTTCTCAGACGCCTCTTCGCATAGCGGCAAATGCACCGGTCATAACCAGAGCTGCGGCTCCGTTTTGGGGATGCAGAGCCGGGCAGGACTTCCGTTCCAACTATTGAGACAGTCAATGTGACCCGGGTGGGACCCCAGCAAGAATCCTGGATGCAGTTCTCCGAATCCGCTCCAATGCAGCCGGGCCAAAAAGGCTATGGAATTAGCTGCCAGCTTGAAAGCTTTATGTCACCTACGCAATGAGGCTTATGTCGCCTTGAGCAGCAGTTATAAAAAAATTCCCGTTTAGTCGTTCCGTGCCTCCTGGATCCATCAAATTCACTTATGGAAGAGGGCAAAATTTACGAATCAAAGAACGATGCAAAGTGCAATGCTTCCATTAATCACCGGTCAGAAAAGTCCGGAAGGAACCACCACTTCCAGGGGAAATCCAGAAGCCCCGCAGGGCCTGAGTTTTGTCAGTCTTCTGGGTGCTTCGGATCCTGAAGGCAGAGGTATCTCCGGGGCCAGGAGTTTTCCCGGTGAATTTAATCCTGCCAGAGACTCGTTTAATCCTGTGGCTCTTGCTCCTGTGACTCCCACCGAAGCAGATCCGGTTAATCAGCCTGAAAACCAGTTTCAGTTCAGCATTCCTCCGCAGACGGAGAAGGTCCGAGATTCCCAGAGCTACTTTTATGCAGCCAACATGGATCGCGGGGCGGAGGCCTCCCATCGGGAATCCAGCGAAACCAGAAATAATAACGATACAGAAGGCTACGTTTCCGAGCAGCGAAACCACCTGGAAGAAAGCCAGAACCGTGCTCAGGAGCTGAGGGAGAACGAAACCAGGCAACAAAAGAAAGAGGCCGCCCGAGATCGAGAAGCTGCAGCCAGGGAAAAAGAAGAAAAAAGCCGGGCCGTGGATGACCGTGCTCGGGATCAGGAAAAGCGAATCGAAGAAAAACAGGCCTCAGACAAAGAGAAGGCTCAGGAAAAGGCTGAAAAGCTACAGAGCGCCCGGGACAGCCGTCAGGAAAAAAGCAAGACCACTGAAGAATCAAAGTCAGACGATAAGTCAAAGGAAGCTGGCACAATCGCAGGAATTAGCGGCAACTTCAATCAGCAGACTCGTAAGTCAGCGGATGTGCAGGAGTCTGCACTGGTAGATGCCATCATGAAGAAGGCCCTGAAGGATTCCCAGGGAAGTGAGAAGGCTCAGGAGTCTGGGTCAGATAAATCCGGCAGCGGGCTGTGGGATAAACTTAGCGCCCTGGATCGACCGGAAATCAAAGATCTAAGAGAGAAGATCCAGGCGCATCCAGAATTCGAGAAGGCTATGAAAGCCATGAAGGAAGGAAAGGACCTGGAATCCATTATCCAGCGAATCGCCGATGAGCTGGACAGCAAAGATATCAAGAATCTAAAGGAACTGGCCCAGGCCAGCAATAGGCCCGGGGCCGATGTGAATATGGCCGGAAATACCCTGGGCGGACGCCAGGTGCCGGACAACAAATGGACCGTAGAAGGTCCCACGCTTTCGTCCGAGATGCGAGTTCGCACAGATGAAAAGGCTTCTACCAGCGGTAAAGGCGGAGAGCAGCAGAATCAGCAGCAATCCAGGTCCGACGGACAGAACCTGAACTTTCGAATGGACTCCGTGGCTGCCGCCAATGCGAAAGCCAGTGCCTCCACTGAAGCGAAGGAACAATTGCCTTTCGATCGAAAGCAATTTCAGCAAATGGTGGAGCAGGCCCGGGTTCGCATGGGTTCCGATGGTCGATCCACAGCACAGATCCGAATGAATCCAGAGCATCTGGGTCGTATGCATCTGGATCTGGTAATGAAGGACAATGTGATTACCGGAAAGCTTGTGGTGGAAAACCAGCAGGCCTTCAAGATGATCAGAGAAGACATCGACAATCTGCGCCAGGAGCTGGCTCGACATGGCATACAGCTGGATAACCTCAGCGTAAAGACCAGAGAATCCCTGCAAAGCCAGATGCAGCAGGAGAATCGACAATCCATGAACTTCCAGGGACAGAATCTGGAAAACGGAAATAGTCAGCAAAGAGAAGGAAACTCGCCTTCAGAAAAAATGGAAAATACCGAGAAGTACGATAATGACGGACCTTCCTGGGAAGAACGCTCCATCTCGGATGTAAGCGAAAGTCTTCTGATGGCAGGCGGAGCCGGCAGAATCGATCTGAGTGTCTGACAGTGAATCTGAAGCACCGACAGGGTTTGAAAAGCGAGACTGCAGCCGATTGAATGACAGGCAGACAAAGAAAGAGACATTCGAGTAAGCGAAAGAACAGAAATAGATAAGATATGGAACCAGTAGATCTAAAAGCGAAAGACCAGTACCTCCAGCAGGACAGATCTGTAAGTATCAAAAATGAGCTGGAGAAGCAGCAAAAGCTCAAAGATAGCGGACTGAATGGTGTCGAAGTACGTCAAACAGTGAAGTCTCTGGGCAAGGAAGACTTTCTCAAGCTACTGGTAACTCAATTAACCCATCAGGATCCCACCAAACCTCAGACGGACCAGGAGTTCATCGCGCAGATGGCTCAGTTCTCATCTCTGGAGCAGATGCAGAATGTGTCCAAAAACTTGAGCAAGTTGAGCGAAAGACAATCGGCCAACCTGGTGGGAAAATTCATAGTAGGTAAAGATTTCGTCACCGGCCAGGAAGTAACCGGTGTTGCAGCAGCCATTTTCTACGATGGATCCGGCGAAGGATTTGTAAAGGTCCGTGGCCGAACCATCAATCTAAACGACATCTCATTGATTGGAGACCCTCATCAATTCAAGAAAGAATACGGTGGCTATGGTCCCGACGGAGGACCGGCCAGCCAGAGAACTCCTACGCAGCCTGGAAATCAGGCCAACTATGAATCCGATCCTTTAGCAATACCACCGGCCAATCCAGCACGAAATCCAGAGCAAGGCCAGCAGAATCCCACGGCTGTTCAGCCAGGCATGAGCCAGGCAACTCCAGCGAATCCCGGCGCCGCCATAAACCCGGCGCCAAATGGCGAAGGCCCGGAGACCAGAAGGTCGGAAGGTCAGCCCGGAGCGAAAGAGCTAAATCAAACCACTGAAGAACTATTAAAGCATATTCCAGAGATCAAGGCGAACCCTGAGTCAGCTACGCAGCCTGCTTTGGAGAATCGCCCAGCTTCAGAAAATCGTCCGGGCCCGGTAAATGGAAGCCCTGATCCGGCGGCGGTTCCCGAGCAGAATTCTACGCCACAGACTTCTGAGCCGGCGAAGGAAAATCCGTCCAGTCAGTCTTATTACAATCATCTGTATCAAACAAATAAAGAGGGGGCCAGAGCCATGTCTCTGGCAGTATAAGGAGCAAAGAAGCTTATGATGCGTTCACTTTATTCAGGCGTTTCGGGCTTAAAGAACCACCAGGTTCGGATGGATGTCATTGGTCATAACGTGGCCAACGTGAACACTCATGGATACAAATCCGAAAGAGTGAATTTCATGGATATGATCAGCCAGGAACTGAGCGGTGCCTCGGAGCCGAAAGAGAACATTGGCGGTATTAACCCGATGCAGGTCGGTCTGGGTTCCATGATTTCTTCAATAGATAAGATCATGACTCAGGGATCTCTGCAAACAACGGGCAAGAACACCGACGTTGCCATTTCCGGCGAAGGCTTCTTTGTGATTCGCGACGGCGATAAGCAATTCTATACCAGAGCCGGGTTTTTCAATATCGATAAAGATGGTAACTATGTGCATCCGGGCACCGGTCTGCATGTGCAGGGCTGGAATGCTCGCATGGATGAAAACGAGAATGCTTATGTGAACACATCTGCATCCATCGAAGATATCAAGATTCCTCTTTATTCCAAAAAGCCGGCCAAGGCTACTCAGGAAGTGGTATTTCAGTCCAACCTGAACCAGGCAGTGGATATTGTTCCTGCGGATGCTACTGAAGAGCAGATCAATCAATGGATCAGTGGACCTCCGGATCAGCGTCGTGGACATGCAACCACTATCAACGTTTATGATCCGGAAGGAAATAAGCGAGAGCTCCGTCTGGAAATGTGGAAGACGGATGAGAACCGCTGGACCGGCCGGGTGAATCTCGACGGAGCTGAGAATGTATCTGTGAATGTAGTAGGACCTGCAGGACAGGACACCGCGGTTCCCGGAAATAATAATTTCGAACTGGGATTTTCCAGCGATGGTCGCTTGATGAATGTAAGCGATGGAGTGGACAGCCTGAACGATGGAAAACTGGAAATCCAGGTATCCTTTCGCATTCCAGGAAACCCTGAAACCCAGACCTTTACCATGGATATGGGTGAAGCAGGTCAGGTAAAAGGTGTGACTCAATATGCATCTGATTTCACTACAAAAGCGGTGGAGCAGGATGGATATCCTATGGGCTATCTGGAAGCTTTCTCTATCGATAATACGGGAACCATTACAGGTACCTATTCCAACGGTGTAAAAGAGCCTCTGGCTAAAATTGCTCTAGCCACCTTTACCAATCCGGCAGGTCTGGATAAAGCGGGAGAAACCAAATTCGCTTATTCCATGAACTCCGGTGAGGCAAACATTGGCGAAGCCGGTCTTGCTGGAAAAGGTAAGATTAATGCAGGTCTTCTGGAGATGTCCAACGTGGATCTGGCAGATCAGTTTACAGACATGATTGTAACCCAGAGAGGCTTTCAAGCCAACTCCAGAACCATCACTACCACGGATCAAATGATCCAGGAAGTGCTGGGTCTGAAACGATAATCGATAGTAAAGCGAAGCCCGCCTGATGAGTCATCATAGGGCGGGCTTTTCGTAATTCGATTCAAGCAGCACTCGGTAAATAGGAAGCAATCGGTGGCCCCTCAATCTGAAAGAAGTCTGGTTGGGACCCGGAGAACCGCTGAATTGAGAGTCAGCGCCATTGTAGATCGGCCCGTTGGCGGCCTCTTTTTTCGCTCAAAACAGGCGACCACAGAGTCGCAGAAATGACCAAAAAAGGCTTT
>JBHIXQ010000087.1:0-321 GCA_041984705.1 Leptonemataceae bacterium
TTCGCGGGCCGACGCTAAAGGCGACGCTAAAGAGTCTGAAAGGGGCAATACTTCAGAATCCTACGGCGAAGATTCCGACCATCCGCGGGATATGGCCGGGTTGGATGCCGAATCCGCCGGAAGAACCGCTTCAGAAATCCTGTTCGAGTTTCTGAGGCTTGTATCTTCCACGGGAAAGAATCTGAGCAATATTCAGGGATCCATTGAAAGCATAGTTCGAATTGTTCGTGCGTTGAAGAGTTATTCGCATCCAGGGCAGAAGACCTTTGGGGCCGCAAGAGTGGAAGAGGGGCTCAGCAATACTTTAATTATTCTTTCTTC
>JBHIXQ010000087.1:337-7612 GCA_041984705.1 Leptonemataceae bacterium
GAAAGACCGGTGGAGGAGCTGCGAAAGGAGCATAGCAACAGCCCCGGTGTAGTGGCCGCGCTTGTGGGAGAATTAAACGGCCCTGCCGTTATCGTTACTATAGAAGATAATGGACCTGGTATTCCGGCCGACCATGTAGAAAAGATCTGGGATCCTTTCTTTACTACCAAAGATCAGGGTGAAGGTAGTGGTCTTGGGCTCAGCATCGTTCGTAGGATTGTAGAAGAACATGGAGGAGCCATAGGTGTGCGAAGCAAGACCGGAGAGGCGCATGGTACCCGGTTTTCCGTGGCTTTACCCCTGGTACAGGACGAGGCCACGGTTCGAAAGAAGGAAGCCCGGAATCGAGAGCTTCAGGATATGCAAAAGGACAGCCGGGCCAGCTCCATGCCCTTTAAGTTTAGATAGAGTCGGGGCTGTTTATTCGGCCCAGTCCTTCACCCGGCCGATGGCTTTGTTCCAGTAATGAATCTCCCGCTTACGGCGATCTTCATCCATAGAAGGTTTGAACACAGTTTTGTCACCCATGAGCTTGAGTAGATCGCTGGCATCGTTCCAGATCCCTGCATGAATTCCCGCCAGATAGGCAGAACCCAGGGCTGTTGTATCTACGTTGGAAGGTCTTTCCACTGGCTTATTCAAGATATCTGCCTGGAATTGCATTAGATAATTGTTGGCAGTGGCGCCGCCATCGGCCCGTAGAAAAGGAAGATCCTGACCGGTATCCTTTTCCATGGCTCGCACCAGATCAAATGATTGAAATGCAATGGATTTCAGTGCAGCTCTTGTAATTCTCGCAGGATCTGTATCCCGGGTCAGTCCAAAGATGGCTCCTCTGGCATTCATATCCCAGTGAGGCGCTCCCAGTCCGCTAAAGGCAGGCACAAAAACTACATCATCCTCTTCATCTTTGATGTTTTCAATAAGGCCTTCCGTGTCGGGAGCTTTGGCAAAGAATCTTGCATAGTCCCTGAGCCACTGAACAACAGCACCTGCAATGAATACTGCTCCTTCCAGGGCATAACATACGCCACCTTTTCCATCCACCGCCAGGGTTGTAAGAAGCCCCTGCTTGCTAATCAGGAACTGATCGCCGGTATTAAAGAGTAGGAAGCATCCGGTCCCGTAGGTGTTTTTTGCTTCGCCGGGATTTACACAAACCTGGCCAAACAGGGCAGCCTGCTGATCGCCCAGCATGGCACAAACCGGAACTCCGTCCGGCAGGGCTTTCAGGCCGGTGGTTTTCCCAAAGTCAGCGCGACTGGGATGAACTTCGGGCAGCATGGCCATGGGGACTTCAATCAAGCGACAGAGATCATCATCCCATTTTTTCTCTTCTATATTGTAGAGCAGGGTTCGCGAAGCATTTGTATACTCGGTTTTGAATTCGCCGGTAAGCTTGTATAAGAGCCAGCAATCGATGGTACCTGCACAAAGCTCTCCTTTTTGCGCTCTGGCTCGCGCCCCTTCGACATTATCCAGAATCCATGCGATCTTGGTTCCAGAAAAATAGGCATCGGTTACCAGTCCGGTTTTCTTTCGTATTGTGGCTTCGTAGCCCTTATCTTTCAGGCCCTGGCATATGCTGGAGGTTCTGCGACACTGCCAGACAATGGCATTGTGTATGGGCTTTCCGGTAGAGCGATCCCAGACCACAACGGTTTCTCGCTGGTTGGTGATTCCAATGGCCTGGCAATCTTTCGCATTCAGTTTTCCCTGTTCCAGGGTTTCGCCAATGAGAGTCTCAACGCCGGCCCAGATCTCTTCAGCGTCGTGCTCTACCCAGCCTGGTTTGGGAAAATGCTGCGTGAATTCACGGTAGGAACTGGCAATGACATTACCGGATGAATCGAAACAGAATACTCGGGAACCGGTGGTTCCCTGATCGATGGACATTACAAAATTGCTCATGGGCACAAAGATTCAATCCAGGCCCTCAGAAATGCAAGTAGAATCGAGTTATGGATCTGTTGTGGGACCACCTTCCTGGCCTGAACGTGACCTGAAATGGAGGGCCGAAAGCCGGATACGGTCGTAACCAGATCCGGGCAGGAACGCAACTATCTGTTTACTTCCGTGCAGCTTGATTTTTCGCAGATCGCCTCCAGCTTGTATTTGGCAATACATCCCGTCTCTACGGTCTCCCCATTCACGTTTTTGAAGGGCTCCACGGTATAGCAATCCACAACCCTGTAGCCGCCTTTTCGATCGGGCAGCTTGTAAACGTAGGAGTATTGAATGGATTCATTGGAGGAAGGTTCCCACTCTGTGGGGAGGGTATAGTTTTCCGATTTGAATTGAGTATAGAGTAAAGCGCCGCCTACAACAACCAGGCTGCCTATGATTCCGGGGATCGATAGTTTACTTTTCATGGTATGACCTTCCCTGTTTGAATTCTTGCTTTTGCGGCCAATCCGCATTCGGCGCTTGATTCTGGATCCGGGGATGGTTTACCGCAACTCATTTAATGAAGAAATGCCAGAAACTAAAACACAAAAGGCGCCCGAATGGACGCCTTTTCCCGGGCCGAACGGTTCGTTGAACCGGACCCATTCGATACCGAAACCTTTTGGCCTAGCTTTTTGCCAGTCTCTTGTAGATTTCAGCAGAGATTCCCAGGCTAATAGGAGTAACCAGCAGGATACCAACGAAATACAGGAATCCACCCAGATATTCATGGATGGCCATACCAATGCCAGCTACCACGAAAATAGCGAAAACGGGAAGTACATTTGCAAAGAAGATGGTCCACTTATTTCCGTAAGTCAGTTCATTACTCTTTCTAAGAGCAGCCAGTGGCTCCAGTTTTTGATCCAGTACCAGAAGGATGGCCAGACTCCAGGCTACGCCAAGTACGTAAGCCGGAACGATCATTAGCAGATAAGCCGGCAGCATACCCATAACCATCAGTCCAACTACGATGAAGAATTCACCGAAGGACTTTCTGTATTCAGGGTTAAAGATTTCAGTCATGGACAGACCTTCATCGCTCGCCATTTTTGCGGGCAGGTTCGCCATACCGATAGTGGTTCCAACGTTCAGATAGGGGATCCAGATTGTAAGCACCCAGAGAATGCCATTAACGATCAGCGCAGGGAAGCTTTTTAGTCCGCGCTGGATACCGCTCTGGATGGTTTCCATTAGATCTAGTTTCATGGGTTATTCCTCCAGCTGCCAGAGGGCAGCTATATTTAGCGAATTGAGCTTTCGCACAGAGGCAGATTCCAGGCCAATGTGGGCCACTTGTCAATGGTTTTTAGTTTTCTTCCGGTACAAAACCGGGAAAGTCCGAAAAATACAGTACATCTCACCTGGCTGTAGTGCAGTGCAATCGATTAAGCGTTACAGCCAGGCAGTGAAACAGTCTATGTTCCGGCTGTTTTCTTTCCCAGGTTCAAGATGTACTGAATGGTAAAGGTTCCTACCACCAGGTTGATAAGCGGAATTATCATCAGAAGTTCTAGTATCCAGCTTGGATCATTACCGGTTTTCTTTTCCAGTCTGCGATAATAACGAGAGAAAATGACAGAGAGGGGAAGCAGGCTTCCCAGAATCGAAACCGAGATGATTGTGAACGGATCGTCGCCCATCACCCTGGCTGTTCGTGCCAGCCAGATAAAGAGATAAAGTCCCTGTGTAGAGCCTATGAGAACCACCAGAGCAATTAGATTTATATCCAGTCTTCTGGAATCATTGGCATTCATCCAGGTCCCGCCTGCATTTTCGGGTACCCGCTCCTCCAGGACAGAACGAAAGCAATGTTTGAACTCTGAAAGCTCATTGGTTACAAAGCTGAAGTAAGAAGTAATGGTAAGATCCAATCGCATAAGCCGCAAATGTAGATCTACCAGGGTAAATAGATACTTCCCGGTTATCGCATTGTGAAGCCAGATAATCAGTAGAATGATGCCCAGAGCCCCTACAACCAGTCCGGCCAGGGCCCCCAGGACAATACCGAAGTAGGGTATGTGGCGCACTCCCAGGGCCAAAAGAAAGAAAACAATTCCGGCAGCGACCAGAACGGCCAGCCTCAGAAGAATCCAGCGCACAGGCATTTCCCGGGACACTTTAAAACGAAGGCCAAAGCCTGTACCCGGATCACTTGAATACACGTCAACGTGGGGCACCCTGTTTGTGAGTCCCAGAATGGAAAGCCCCACACGGGTTCGCATATTTAGAAACTTGGTCATGAAATACACAAGTTCATCGTTGTTGCGTTGAAGGATGAGAATGTGCAGAAAATTTACCACAGCCAGGATGGAAAAGGACATACTGTAAAGAACCAGCATAAACAGAGAGGGCAGGAGATAGATCCACACAAGGTTGGCCAGAGAAAGCAACATACCCGGATAACTCAGGATCATAGAAACCACCTCCAGGTCCTGAGCCGCAAGGACCCTGGCAAGGGCCACCAGTAGCAGTCCCAGCAAGCCCACAAGCCGGGCCACATTGGTCCACCGGGCCTTCCCTCCATCCGGCCTGACTTTAAAAAGTATACTCTTATCCATTGATCTGCCTCTCTTTCGCTGGCATTTAGCAGCGGTTCACGAATCTTCTTCCTCGACGCATTCTGGCCGAAAGATAGGGTGCTGGCGATTAGAAGTATCCCCCTGGTGATTCCCGGTCAATGAATAATCAACGGTCGAAGAGTCTGGAAATAGGAATGAATACAAAGACCGCAAAGAAGCGTAAGCTTCCTTGCGGCTGGTTTTGGATGGGAATCAGGATGCGATCTGGTTGATTCGTTCCTGAATAATGTAGAGTGCAGCTGGCGAAAAGAAGATACCAAGGAGTAGAAGAAGGGTTCCTTCATTCTCCAGGGTTTTTCCGTACTTCTGGCCTGCTTTGGGTAGCCACTCACCCATTTTATAATACCAGATCAAAGGATAGATTCCGCAGGTAACAAAGAATAGTACCAATACCATTCCTGGATTGATTCCTTCTTCGGGTAGTTCCTGAGAAAGGGCCGCCGATACTTGATAGATCCAGATCAATCCGTAGATTCCACATGTTACGAATGTTAAGAGCAATACTTTGATAGGATCCTGTACAATTTCCTTCATGCATTTTCCTCCAGGAGAAATTCTGGCCGGACTCTAATGTCTCCTCGAAACGGGTCAAGCAGATCACGGATTTCTGGTTCCATTTCCGGAAGAAATCAAGAGCGCAGATGCCCCAGATGCTTTTCCAGTACCTGACGCAGAGAACGCTGATCAATAGGCTTGGTTAGAAAATCGTTCATGCCCGAATCCAGGGAGCTTTGCTTTTCTTCTTCGAACGCGGCAGCGGTCAGCGCTACAATGGGAGCAGTCATATTTCTGCTTCGCATCCAGCGAGCTACGGTTCGCCCATCTCCGTCCGGAAGTCCCAGATCCATAAGCACAAGATCGAAGACCTGTTCCTTCAGGAGATTCATGGACTCAGTAATTGTTTCGGCTACCGTAAACTGGAGCCCAGCATTCTCCAGCACCCTGGCCGCAACGAATTGATTCAGAGGATTATCTTCTACCAGGAGAACCTTTCCGTGCGCAAAGGGTTCATCGCGGATTGAATCGGGCATGTCTCGGCCGGTGGCTTCGTCGAAAGGAAAATAAAACCGCACCATGGTACCTGAATCCATACCCGGACCAGGACTGCGGATTTCAATCTTGCCTCCTACGGCATCAATCAGTCTTTTGCATCCATTCAGCCCTATGCCTGAACTATTGCGGTGGCTCCTGGCTTTCTTTCCCTGAAAGAACAGTTCAAATACATGCGGAAGCTCCTGCGCGGGAATACCGGGACCCGTATCCACAACTTCTGCGAGCAGAAACCCCGAGGAATGATCCTGTAATTCGAAAGGCAAATCTTCCCTTCCATCTCGCACTCGGATCGTTACGCTTCCCTTATCCGTGTATCGAACCGCATTTCCCACCAGATTCACCAGTAGCTGTAGCAATGCGGACTCAGAGCTATGGATGCGTTCCGGAAGCTCTGGATCAATAAGTTCTATCAATTCCAGGTTTCTGGAATTTGCATCCGAGCGAAAAAGCGAAAGCGTTTTTCTAAAAGCATCCTTGATCGAAAAGTCATTCTTTGCCAGAGGGCCCATGAGCCCCATTTCAATTCGTGAAAGCTGTAAAGTTCGTTCCAGTAATCCTGCCAGGGCCTCTGAAGAATCTCGGAGGATTTCTGCCATTTTCTGTTGCTCTGTGTCCAGGCTGGTATCCAGCAAGAGATCTGCAATACCCATGATAGAGTTCATGGGAGTGCGAATATCGTGGCTCAATCCTACAAAGAATTCGGTTTTGGACCGACTGGCCGTCTCTGCGCGAAGCGAAAGCTCTTCAAGTCTAATCTCCATCTGCTTTCGTGCAGATATCTCCTGGCCAACAATGATCAGATGCCTGCTGGTGTGATCCCCTTCTGCATGAACTATGGGAGCCACGTTCAACAGTATCCATTGATGGGTGCCTCCTACCTCAGTCGGAAGCTCGATTTGAACACCCGGTTCTCCCTTCAACGCACGATCCAGGCTATCCCGGAGCTGCAGATGATGGGAAGCGTCCACATAGGCAAAAAGCGAATGTCCAATGACCTGCGGTCCCTCCAGGCCAAACCCTGGCTGGGGACGATTTAAATACTGAATAATACCATCTTCGTCGCATTCAATCACTGCAATGGGAGCCTGACTGGCCAGAGCGTCCAGTCGACTTCTTTCATGCTCCAGTTCGCTTCTGGCCTCGGCCAGCTCGGTAATGTCAATGGCCGATCCAATAATCTCTTTAACTCGTCCGTCTGAACTACGGCTGAATACTGTATCGTAGGTCTGAAACCAGTGATAGACTCCTCTGGTGTCTCTAAGACGATACCTGATACTATAAACCTCTCCGTCCCTTGCTGCATCCCATCGACCCACCCATGCAGGCAGGTTCGGGGCATCCCGGGGATGCATATTGTCTGCGAAGTATTCCATGGTAATGGGACCATGCTTCTGCCGATTCCAGCCCAGAATTCTCTCAAATTGTCCGTTAAGATAGCGATTCTGTCCCAGCTGCAAATCGAATAGATACAGAACCACCGGAATGCTTGCAGCAATCTGATCCATCATCTGACCAGTCTTTTCCAGCTCCTTATTGCGAAGCCTGGCTTCCCTGAACTCTGTTTCATCGTTTATGTAGACCTGGATCCAGGGGAGCGATGAACTTGAAACGGGAATCCGGATAGCTGTCAGGCGAAGATGCTTGTAACTTCCATCACTCAGTGCAACCTTTTGCTCCAGATTATGTAGGCCAT
>JBHIXQ010000088.1:0-7286 GCA_041984705.1 Leptonemataceae bacterium
GTCCTCTAATGTCCCGGTGTCATTTCTGGCAGATTTCCAGGAGTTTCTGTTTATGAAATCGCGCAACCTTTCGTCCAGCGCAAGTGCTGAACCCAGAGCGCCACCCAGTAACAGGGATAGAAGAGCAATTAAAGGATTTTCCGTTTCCAGTGAGAGTTTGAGGCCCAGAAAAAGAGTAAACAGACCAATTCCAACGAACAGAGTACCGCTGATTCGTTCGGGTAGACGCTTCGCAAGCAGTGCGCCCAGGGAAGCCCCCAGAAGCACTGCCAGGGTGTTTACGATGGTGCCTTGAAGAATCACTCGATCAGGGATAGCTCTTCGCTTTTATGGACGGAGTTTACAGTAACGTTTAAATCCTTTAGCATCCCGTCGCGAATTTGATAAAACCAGCCATGTAGAGCAGGGAATTCACCGGTGGCCCATTTTTGCCGAATAAAGGAAACCTTGGAGAGATTGTATACTTGCTGACGAACATTAACCATGGCCATGGCATCGCTTCTCTGTACCGGATCCGGTATCTTGCTCAACTCATCCTCATGATAGCGATACACATCCTTGATGTGGTTCAGCCAGTTATCCAGAAATCCAAAGCTCTCTTCGGACATGGCAGCCTGAATACCACCACAGGAGGAATGACCGCACACTATGATGTGGCGAACCTTGAGATACTCCACGGCATAATATATCACGCTCAGTAGATTTACATCGGAATGGATTACCAGATTGGCAATGTTTCGATGAACGAAGATGGAACCTGGCATGGAACCGGTGATCTCTGTGGCCGGCACTCGACTATCCGAGCAACCAATCCAGAGAAATCTAGGGCTCTGACCTTCTGCAAGTTTCTCAAAAAAGGACGGATCTGCCTTCTTTACATCACCCAGCCATCGCAGGTTTCCTTCCAGTAGCTCTTTGTAGGTTTCCATTCTTTTCCAGCTTCCCTGTTAGAATCTGGGAAGAAAGCTTTTTTCAGTGATAGAATTAGAGGTTATGCAAATTGGTTTTTTCGAAAGAATAAACCATCATGTCGCCCTGGTTCATAGACTTAACGGTTCGATCCGCCAGGGCTTTGGCCATCCTGTAAAACGGGCCCATTCCTGGATAGGATGTGAAGCCGGAGCCGTAGGTTATGTAACCGTCCGATTTAAGTCCATATCGAGCGGCCAGCTTTTCCAGAGTGGAAAGGGAAAAATAGAACAGATGCTCCGGTACATTTAGAAATCTCCAGGAAGGCCCCTGGAATCTAGACAGAATCCCCCAGCGACAGGTAGATAGAATCAATCGGCCACCCGGGCGAAGCATGGTACTGATTTTACGCAGCGCTTCGGAAGGACTTCGTAAATGTTCAATGGAAGCCCAGAGTGTTATCAGATCATAGGGCTCGGATGGCTGGAAGCGTAGAAAATCCTGAATATAGATCGTAAGTCCCAGTTGTTCGATTCCTGCCCTGGCGGCGGCCTCACTGAGTTCTATGCCTTCTGCCTGCCAGCCCCGGTTGCGCATGTAATCTACGAAATAGCCAGCAGCACAGCCCACGTCCAGTGCTCGCATATTCTGCCGGTCCAGACTTCGTTCGAATTCAAAAAAGCCCACATCATCCAGATTCAATGACCATACCTTCTCCAGTTGCTTTCGCATTGCTTCCGAGAAGTAGTTATCGTATCCGCGATCCGTTCGGTTCTCAAAATAATGGGATCCGTAGCACTCCTCCAGTTCTGCATCGGTGGGCCTGGGAAGTGTCTGAACGACGCCGCAGGATTTGCATTCATAGATGCCAAATTCTTTCCCTGCAGCCGATGCCTTGGAGAACAGAAATTTGAAATGATCTCCGGAGCAGGCGTCGCAACGCTCCTGGGAATCCATGGGGGCCTGTTTTTGAATTGCCTGCACGATTGATATATTCATCGTCATCAGAGTATGGACCGAAAGGACTTTTTCAGTCGCGGAATGAAGGATCTGACGCGCAAGGCCTATCGTACGCCTCCAGGTCAATGGCTGGACAAGAATCTGCAGGCTATGTCCAATCTTCTCAGCCCGGCCTGGGGATTTGGCATTTCCGCAGAGAAAAGCGCTCCAGAGGAGCCTCAGGCTTTCCAGAAGAACAGAGGACTGCCCAGACCTCCGGGAGCCCTCCCGGATCCGGAAGCCTTTCGCAGTGCCTGCACCTCCTGCGGCGATTGCATAGTAGCCTGCCCCCATGGAGCGATATTCAATCTACCGCATATTTATGGCCCGGTGCTGGATCCGAATCATATTGCCTGTCATCTTTGCGAGGATTACCCCTGCATAGAGTCCTGCGAGGAGGAAGCACTTTTACCTCTGGAGGATGGTGTGCTGCCGGGATTTGGAATTGCCGAACTGAACGAAGATGCCTGTCTGAACACTCATCGTAAGAAAGGGCAGAAGAAATGCAAGGAGTGCCTGGAGCAATGCCCTGTAGAAGGTGCCATCCGGCATGATGCAAGCGGGTTGCCTGAGATATTGGATTGCACCGGTTGCGGAATCTGCGTGGAGAACTGTCCTACGGGGGCATTGAAGGTAATCTGGAACCATTAATTCTGTACGAAAGCTTTATGCATTACATGTCAATGGGGACATTGAGCTTGACAGTGCCGATGTGCCTACCCACCGTATGGCGTGGCTAGAGTTAAAAAAGGCGGGCTCTTCTTTTCACTTTTCGTCTGGGTGGGAGTTGTCCTGGTAACCCTCTTCTATGGCATTCTGGTAATGCCCTTTGTTCTGTTTCGCGCATCTCATATCATTCACTGGTTTGCCACCATGTGGGGACGCACCCTGCTAAAGCTCTCCTTTTCTCGAGTAACAGTGTTTGATAAGGAAAAGATCTACAGAGATGGACCGGTAATCTTCCTGAGCAACCACCAGAGTATGTTCGACATTGGAGTTTTTTATCACATCCTGGATGTTGCGGTTCAATTCCGATGGATGGCCAAAGCTTCCCTGTTCAAGATTCCCATTGTAGGCTGGGCTATGAAAGCCGGGGGATACATTCCTGTAGAGCGTGACGATCGAAAGAAAGCTCTACAGTCCATGTTCAATGCAGCGGATCAGATTCGCCAGGGTAAAAGCGTTATTATTTTCCCTGAAGGTACACGAGGTACTCCAGAGGGTAAACTGCTGAAATTCAAGAAGGGTGGATTTATCCTTGCGAAAAAGGCAAATGTTACTCTTCAGCCAGTTACGATTTGGGGAGCCCATGAGATCATGCCTCCGCAGAGAGGTAAACGACTACAGAGATTGAATCGCGGCCATATCCGGGTTACCGTTCATGATCCCATCAGTCCGGAGGCCTACAAGGATCTAACCGTTGACCAGATTTCTGATATGATTCGCGCAAAAATTGAAGAGGCCACCGCCCTGGAAGGACAGGCAGGAGATTGATACATGTCCAGGGCCCCGAGGGCGCTCATATTTGTCCTATCGGTGCTCCTCAGCACATTCTACTGCCGGCCAGCAGTTGATCATCATCGAATTGATCTACATTCCAGCCCTGTATACGTTCAGCCCGGCTTTGCAGACGCTAATCTCCGCAATCTAGCAGCGAACTTCCACGGACGAATCTTTTCCGCTTTTCCCATCGCACCTCTGTCTTACTTCCCGGCGGATGAGCCAGGGGAGCTTGTAGACTTTACTTTCTTTATTCCATTTCGACTTTCTCCGGATGAATTGCATCAACTGGTTTCGCCGGCCCTTTTTTTTCCGGGGCTGGGCGAAAATTATGTAATCTACGTAAACGGTCATGAAATCGCCCGGGAAGTCCATATACAGGGAGGAGAGATTCAGAGGCGGCGAACGGAACTCTCCTTAACTGTTCCCGTTCGCAGAGATTTTCTGCTCCAGGGCGAAAACCTGCTAACTGTGCGTCTCCTGGGCCATTCTCCTCCGGACGGAGATTCCAGCCCGGTGCCTGGCCTATTCTACGATCGAGGCTATTTTCTGGGGGAATCTGTCGATGCTCTTTCCAGTAGCACAGATACCTTTAACCTGGTGCTGGTATCGCTGTACCTTGCGTTCGGGATCTATTTCCTGTTCATTTTTGCCCGTCGCAGACGAGAGTTGTATGGCCTTTTCTTTTTTCTATTTACGCTGGGTACATTCGGATTCTACTTCTTTCGCACAAGGATTGCCTACGACCTGATAGCCGATACGGAATACCTGACCAGATGGGAGAACGCCTCCATCTTTCTGTTGCCCGGTGTTTTGATGCTCTTTCTGATTACCTATCTGAGGCATCGGTACAGAATTCCTAACTGGGGCTGGGTGGTAGGCGGTATAAATTTCCTGTTTGCAATTCTTGCTCTGATTGTACCATTCTCTCTGGTCTCTTTTCTGGTGGAGTCCTGGAGACTGCTTCAAATTCCTTTGATGATATGGCTACCGGTGTATCATATCATTTGCGTTCGTAGAGGGGATCGAGATGCCGGAAAGTTCCTGGGGGCCCTGGTGTTGCTGCTTTCCGCCGCAGTCTTCGATTTGATCAATAGCATATATAACCTGGTGTCCATGGAGCCTACGTTTCGCTGGGGATTCTTTGGTTATGCAAGCTTGCTGGTGACCATTATGGGAAACCGCTTCCTTGTTTCTTTACGGACTGCCGAGGATCTTAATCAGCGGCTGGAAGCTGCCAGAGTAGAGCTGGAGGAAGCGGCCCGAATGAGAGATACCTTCGTGGCCGCCGCTTCCCATGAAATTCGCACACCGGTTCATGGAATCCTGGGAATTTCTAGAATCTTACTCCTGGAGAATCAACCCGGAGGAGAAAGCATCAGTCCTTCGTTGAGGCATTCCCTGGAATTGATTCGAGAAAGTGCTGTTCGACTCACCAGACTTGTAGATGATTTTGTGGACCACAGTAGGCTTAAAGAAGGGCAGTTAAAGATCAATCGAACCGCCGTAAGGCTTCATCCGGTTGTGGAATACTGCATCGCTTCACTTCGCAGTCAGGTAAATCAATCCGTGGAGCTTCTCAACGAAGTACCGGAGGATGTTGAACCTCTATATGCAGATGAATTGCGACTTCAGCAAATTCTAATCAATCTGTTAAGCAATGCCATCAAATTCACACGAGAGGGGACAATCCGGGTAAGTGCTATTGAAATTGATGGAGGGATTGATATTGCCGTGGTCGATACGGGCATCGGAATCCCACCGGACAAACTGGAAGATATTTTCAAACCATTCAATCAAGCAAATGCGGCCATCGCACGAAGTTATGGCGGCACCGGACTGGGGCTCTATATTGTTCGTAGACTTGTGGAGCTACACGATGGGGCTCTTACCCTGGAAAGCAGGCCGGGTCGAGGATCAGAGTTTCGCATTCGGCTACCGCTCTATGATTTTGCGAATCAAACTAATGTGCCTGCTCTGGAGAATCCGGAAACCGGCCGAGCACTCAAACAATTTCAGCTTCTGGAAGAGGTAACCCGATACAGCGCATCGGCCTTCCAGAAGGAAGATAAAAGGCCTACCGTTGTAGTGGTGGATGATGAAAGAATTAACGCCGCTGTGTTGCGCGGAATCCTCGAACCTGCAGGATTCGAAATTGTGTCATTCAAGAAGGCCAGAGATGCTATCCATTATTTTCAAACCAGCGGCAAAGCGGATCTGGCCATACTGGATTTAATGCTCGGAGGGATGTCAGGAATCGACCTCTGTCTGTGGATTCGGGAAAGCTATTCTTCTATCGATTTACCTGTCCTGATTCTTACGGCCCATGGCGATAACGATCGGATGGTGGAGGGCTTCGCTGCCGGTGCCAACGACTATCTGGAAAAACCGGTGGATCCCGTGGAACTTCTGGCAAGAGTGCGAACCCTGGTGGATCTCAGATTCTCATCCCGGGAAAAATCGGAATTACTCAGTTACCGGCAGGAGCTTCAGATAGCGCGAAAGATTCACATGGAGTTGCTTCCTTCCAGACTGCCCAATCTGGAAAAGCTGGGTACAACGGTTCGCTATCTTCCCCGGGGCGATCTGGGCGGGGACTATTACGATGTACAGCTGGTAGAAGATGGAGCTGTGGCCTTTCTGGCCGACGTTACGGGACATGGAATCGCAGCAGCTCTCGGTGCTGCCATGATCCGGGTGGCATTCCTTCTGCAAAGGGACAACTGGACGACCCCGGAATCAGTTTTGCAAGGTGTGAACCGCATCTTGCTGGATGCCGGTAGTACTCAGCTCGTGACAGGTTTATGTGCATACGTTGATCTAACGCAGAATCGATTGCACCTGGCCCGGGCGGGTCATCTCCCTGCAGCGCTATTGCGCAGAGATGGAACACTTGAAACGCTGTTTCCCCGGGGACGAGTGATGGGCTGGCTGCGGGATCTAAGACTGCAGCCTCTGGAATATCCTTTCGAGCCCGGGGACAGATTATTTCTGTTCACCGACGGAATCACGGAGCTTCGTAATGCAGAGGGCGAATTTATGGGTGAGCAGCGAATTCTGGATTTCCTGGAAAAGAATTCCAGACTTGCCTCCGAAGATCTGTCCGACGCATTGATGGACTTTGTACATGGCTGGCAGACCGAGCCTGAAGATGATATCGCAGTTTTGATCCTGGAACACGCATCAGCCCGCGTGCAAATGGAAATGGCCGGATCCTCGGAATAGTCTTCGGTTTGCTCCGGCGAAGATGTTCAACCATTCCTTTTTGCTTTTTCCAGTTCCCATTCCTTTTCTAGTTCCGGAAGTCTTTTCTCGAACCATTCGTAAAATTCTGCAAGCTCCTTGACCATTCGTCCGTTTCTGGATTCGCATTCGGTTAGCCTCATAGCATCGGCCATTATTCCCTTGAAATCCTGGAGTATCTCCAGTCGTTTCGCAAACAGAGAAGGGAGGGCATCGGCTTTAACACGAAAGCAGTCTTCTCTACGACCCTGCCGGGCCGTCTTTTCGATCATTCCATGCTCAATCAAAATCCTGGTCATGGTAGATACCGATCCCCTGGAAGCATGTAGCCTTTTCAAAATAGCGGATGTAGAAACCAGCTCATCCGGTTCTGTAAGTAAAAGACCAAATATGCGACCGGCCATTCTGGGAAATCCCCCACGTTCGAAGAATGCTGCCATGCGTTCTAGATATTTTACTCTGGAGACGGTGCCCTCTTTTCGCGCACTGGATCTCCGGGCTGTGCCCGATGTCCTTGATCGGGACTGGAGCTTTGATTCAGGGAATATTTGTTTCTTCTGGCTCAAGGTAATCCTCGTTAGAAATGCCATCGCATATAGACAAAAGCCTGCGGCGGGGCCCCCTGAAACTCTGCT
>JBHIXQ010000088.1:7296-7565 GCA_041984705.1 Leptonemataceae bacterium
TCCGGGTGCGATCCCAGACTGTATAATCTGGCGCCTGCGACGATGATGATTTCGTTGCTGGCATTGAAAGAAAACTGTGGGCCGTATAGTACACTGCCTCCTTCCGGGTCCCAGATCGCAAACAGATCACCGGTTATCAATTCCGTCAGATTGTAGCCCACCGAGGCCTGGACCAGATAGGGATTCCTGGTTAGAATTCGTCCACGTGTGCGAAAGAAGCTCTCATCGTTCAACGACGGTTCGCTCTGCTTTGAAGCTACTTCCAGTTC
>JBHIXQ010000089.1:0-3519 GCA_041984705.1 Leptonemataceae bacterium
GGGAGCTGGTCGAATTCACGTATTTCCAGAGTTCGGGATAATACTTGCAGGAAGCCATGCGGCCAACCCGGTGGCCTATTCTCTTCCCTTTGATTCGCCGGACGGCGGTTCCCTGGCAAACTCAGGAAGTAGCAGCAATGATGTTTTCGCAGATGCGAATCAATTCGGATTCGTCCGAGTAAAGAATACTAATCTCGCACCTTTCGCCAGCTTAATTCCTACAAATCCCGGACGTGCAATGTATCCAACGGGCAGCTATCCCACCTATCCCTTCAGATGGATGACTGCGGTTTACAGCAGCTTCTGGAGCCCCTCCTGGAACTACTACCGGCACTTCCGGGCAGAAATGGTGGCCACAGACCCGGATGGAGCTTCATGCAATGCCAATACCGCAAATTACAGCGAAACCATCGACCTGGCCTCAAGACCCGCCGGAAGTAATGTGAATCCACTTACAGATATCTGGCCTGACCAGCGAAAGTTCGTGAGCATCCGGCCGGACGAGATAGGTGACTACGTCCTGGAATACTCCTTCACGGATGATCCGGGTACATGTACTGAAGGTGCGAAGACTGCTACGCTATCCCAAACGATCAAGGCCGGCTATATACAGGGTCGAGGCGGACAGCTTTTCCCGCCTGGATCTCCACCCGTTGCCCCGGACCCAAACTGGCATTGGACGTACCAGGTCGAAAGAACACCGCATGGTGGATACAGGCCCTATCAGTGGAAAGAAGTCACATGCCGGTTTAACTACACAACATGTCACCTAGTAGATAGCGGCGGCGGATCAGGATCAATGAACATTTTTGAGGGGATTGGATGGCAATGTCAGGCTGGCAGTACGGATCTGACACGAGTCATGCATCACTCCAGCCTCAATAGCGAGATCTGTCGCCGCTTGCAAGATACCCTTTCCCCTGCAGTGAACAATCTATTCACCGGAACAACGTATGAAGTAATCAACCAGCGGCCCCTTCACAGCGGTTACTGGCTCGAATTCGTTCAGAATTAGCCCGCTAGATAACCCCGGGCCGGTCTCTCCATGGTCGACCCGGGCCTCCCCCCCGCACTGCCCCACCACAGGGGACCAACCAAGCGATCGGCGGGATGACTTCACAGCAGACACAAAAACGTCACAGATACGCCACACTGGCGACACCCATCCGTAAGCATATCTTACTCAATTCGTAAGGATTGAAACGGTGCGACGCGCCTGCGCATCGCACCACAGATTCTTCACTGGCACGACACAAGTACGTAACAGTGGGAATAGTATATGCACTCATCAATATCCATACGGTCCATTGACCGAATGAGGAGTTAATAAATGAAAGGAATGAAAATGCTTAAAAGCGCTGCAGCCCTGATTGCTATTGCAGCACTCACTGCACAGTGTAGCTTTCTTGGCCTCGGAGAAGAGGAAGATGACAATTCACTATTGCTGGCTGCTCTCGCCCTAACAGCGTGTAATCAGGAAACTCAGACGCTTTCTGGTCAGATTACCGGAGTATGCACACTTGGAGGCGACGGAGTTACCGTAACCCTGACCGGGACCGCAACCGTTCAGAATGGTGCTGTGCTGAATATACTACCTGGAACGACGGTAAAGGCTTCTACCGGAGCCGCAATCTACGTTCTCCAGGGGGGTAAGATTTTCGCCGAGGGGACTGCTTCCCAGCCAATTGTTTTTACTTCTAGCAAAGACGTAGGCTCTCGAGCTCCCCAGGATTGGGGCGGAATTATTATCGTGGGCAACGCTCCGATCTCTGAGACCAGCACACTCACAACTGAGGATGATGTTCAGACTCCATATGGTGGAACGAACGCTGCGGACAATTCGGGCACTCTCAAGTATGTCCGAGTTGAGTTTGGTTCCTATGAATTCGCAACAAACAAGGAATGGAATTCCTACTCCTTTTACGCGGTTGGTTCAGGAACGACTCTGCAATACCTGCAATCTCTGATGGCAGCGGATGACGCTTTTGAATTTTTCGGCGGCCGCGCAAATGCCAGTTTCCTTCTCTCCGTTGGAACGTCTGATGACGATGTAGATTTGGATGAAGGCTATCAGGGAACAATTACAAATGTTCTGGTATACCGGTATCCGGCTTCCATTATCGGCGCGTTCTCAGGTGATCCTCGTGGGATGGAGCTCGACGGTGGAAAAGGGACTGCAACCGCCAGTACGCGAACCATTGCGACTATTCAGAACTTCTCTTTCATTGGGGCAGGCGCTGTCACCAGCCACATTTTTGGAAGGATTCGCGATTGCGCTAACATCACACTTTCAAATGGCGTAATGGTTAATTTCAACGGAGCCCTGGAAGTTGACGACGGCTCCTCGGACTGCACTTCCATTAATGAGGAACTAACCTGGTCCTCAATCCAGGTCGATAGCAACGCCACAATCAGCGTCGACGCCGGATCCACGAACAACAGTGGAGCAGCATTCACGACCGGTGCCAATATCACCAGCATCGCAACAACGCAAAAGCTGTTCACGGGTGGAAACGAAGACCAACGACCAACATTCAATACTGCGACTCCTGCCCTTGGTGGGACCGATTGGACTCTAAACTGGTCCAACTGGCGCTGGAATTAATTTCACGATTTTGATGGGCTCGAACAAAGACGTTCGAGCCCACTTTTCTATTTCAAATGCAATCATATTTAAAGAATACTCTACTCATCCTTATCATCATGTACATCGGAACGGGTTGCACCACAGAACCCGAAGGCCCTTCGGTTGAAGAGGTGCGACGAGGCCGAACAGAGTGGATTCAACTGAATCGCCGTGATCAATACGAAATAAGGGATACCGCCGCAACGAGCCTTGAAGCTATTAGCAATTATCTTAACGACGTCATTGAATCGAAGAAAGAGAGACGCATCCTAAGCCGCGAGGAATACCTGGCCGCCTTCTGGGCCAACCAACCCGACGAGAGAATTATGGACCTCGGTAAGAGCCCATTGATGGCCTTTCAAATCGAGGATACAGATCGCCGGTTCGGTCGCCACTATATCAAGGAGAAGCTTAAAGGCTCCAAAGTCTGCTCCATTACAGGGGTCGAAACACTTGAGAGCGAAGCATCTGGCTCCGTGATTCTCCACAGTGTCGGCCGAGTGGACCTGGAATGTGATCAATCGGGCCCGATCACGTTGACTCAAATCGCGGTAATAATAGAGCATCGGGGGCGCTTCAAAGTGGCCTCGCTCAAACCCAGGTAAAAGCAATTCATATACTGTGGCATTCTATATGACCACTAGAGGAAGAAAATGAAAGAAAAGAATCAAGAAGTCCAGTTGCAAACGAACAGTCTGCTCTCAGCCATCCTCATTGTGATGGCACTCTTTGCCACCGGGCCCATTTTCGGTCAGGCCCTTGGACAGGTGCGTGGCCAAGTTCTGGACGCACAAACCGGTGAACCTGTTTTCGGAGTTACCATTGTTGTGCAGGGTCAGAACAAATTTGCACAAACTGACTTCGATGGGAAGTATCAAATAGCCCTGGAACCA
>JBHIXQ010000089.1:3529-7258 GCA_041984705.1 Leptonemataceae bacterium
ATATCAAATGGTGGGGTTCGAGAATCGAGTTCGTCAGATTACGGTCGAGCCCGGACAAGCGGTTAGCGTAAATGTCACTATGGGAACTCCCGCATCAACGGAAGAGGAAGTCCTGGTGACAGGAAGGGCGCTGAACAATACAGAGGCCTCGTTACTTGCTCTACAGAAGAAGGCGGATAACGTTTCCGACGGTATATCTGCCGAGGCCATCAAAAAGAGTCCCGATAGTAATGCCAGTGACGTAGTCAAGCGTGTCACTGGAATAAGCATCATAGATGATCGCTTTGTTTTCGTTAGAGGCCTGGGTGAACGTTACAGCACAACGATTCTTAATGGAACAACTTTGACCTCAACAGAGCCCGATAAGCGAGTAGTGCCGTTGGATCTTTTTCCGGCATCTCTAATAAAGAACATTCGCATCATTAAGAGCTTTACACCTGAAGAAACTGCAGAGTTCTCCGGTGGGCTCGTAAAAATCGAGACAAAGGAATACCCGGACCAAATGGAAATTGTGTTCGGGGCTGGAATAGAGTGGAATTCCCGAACCACAGGCCGTACTTTCTTAAGAGTACCTTACGGCGGCGGCAACGATTACCTGGGACTGGGCCCAAACAGCATCACAGGTTTGGGCTCTCAGTCCTGGGAAGTGCCCGGGCTCGCCGGCTCAACTTCTGAGTTCTTTCCCTTCGCTCAAGGTAGTCTCTACAGTCAAAGCATCGTTAACCTTGGCGCAGCCCAGTTCAACAATCGATGGGACCCACAGAGGGATAAGGCTCCGTACGGCAATACACTTTCGTTTTCCATTGGTGACTCCTATTCCTGGGATGGTAAACGCTTCGGCTACCTTTTCTCCACTTATCGCAAGAAGGACTACCAATATATCCGCAAGCAAGAGTTTCGATATGCCGGACTAAACCTGATTGGTGGTGGAGAGTGGAATCCCGACTTTAATTACGTGAGTGCTCTGATTAATGCTCGGCAAAGTGATGAATACACGGAATCGATTCTCTGGGGGAATAACCTGAATCTGGCCTATCAATTCAGCCCCAACCAGGAAATCTATAGCAAGACCTTTCTCTCAACGAACTCAGCCAAGACAGTAAATGATGTCTATGGCGTATTCCGTGGAGCCGAAGATCTGGATTACGTGGTTCAGACCACAGGATATATTGCTCGGGAGATTTTTTCTCAGACGATTGGGGGAAATCATGCGGTTCAGATAGCGTCGGACATGCGCCCACATAAGCTGAGCTGGCACTACAATCTTACAAGAGCTATTCGAGATGAACCCGATTTACGAACACGAAACTGGGAAACGGGTGCCGGTTCTGGTAGTCCCTTATCAAGAACAGCAAACGATGGGCGTCGGTTCTATTCCGAAGCGGAGGACACCGCTCGCACGCTACATCTGGATTATGAGCTCCCATACAACCAATGGGCCGGCCTAGAGGCAAAGGTAAAGATTGGCTATGAACGCCTGGACCGTGAGAAGGAATTCGCGTCTCGCACTTTCAGGTACAATAAAGTGTCTGGTGCTGACACAGTGGCTGAGCTCTGGCCGGTACCGGGAGACGTGACTTTCAACCCTGCGCGCCTAATTTCAGGAGAGTATTCCTTTAGTGAAGCTGCCAATGTAGTGAATGCTTATGAGGCGGAACAGGTGAAGGACACCCTCTTTATCCAAACGGACCTTCCCTTGATGCCGAAGTTAAGGATGATCGCCGGGTTAAGGCAAGAAAACAGCTACCAAAAGGTGAAGACCTTTAAAGGGGATGATATTCAAGGGCGAGCCATTACCTCAAGCTGCCTCCCTTCAGAGAACAAATACATTCATCCCCAGCTTATTGAGGCCAATATTTGCCCGGCCGACAATAATGGTGTTGGCGAAGATGACCGACTGGACATTCTTCCGGCACTCAACTTAGTGTACGAGCTAACAAAGAAGCAGAACCTGCGTTTTGCGTATGGAGAGACAGTAACAAGACCGGACTTTAGAGAAATGTCCGACTTTGCTTTCACTCCGTACTTTGCAGCGGATATTGAAGGGGGAAACCCAACCCTGACACGATCTTACATTCACAACTATGACTTCCGGTGGGAATATTACATGACTCCAGAGGAATACGCAGGAATCGGTATATTCTACAAGAACATCTCCCAGCCCATTGAAAGGGTAGGCCAGCCTGCCGCAGGTGACGGTAGCTTAACCTATACCTATATCAATAGTGAGCGAGCGACCATTAAAGGGATCGAATTTGATGTCAGAAAGGCAATTCTCGAACAGCTCTTTCTAAAGGCGAACCTCTACGTAATAAACTCAAAGGTTGAGGTAATGTCCTATACACTACGGACTCTCATCGCTACGGGTCAATTAAGCATTTATGATAGGCTGGCCACCATTGCCCCAACGAATCTGGAGCGTCCTTTGCAGGGCCAGTCGGACATCGTATATAACGTTGGCCTTGACTATTATATAGATTCCGATCGCACAATGCTTGTTGGCGCGTATCTCAACTATTACGGCGACCGTCTAACGTACGTTGGAGCCTTCTTTAATGGAGACGTTTATGAAAAAGGTCAGGAAGTCTGGGACCTCGTATTCACTTACGAACCCACAGAACAGCTCAGTGTGAAAGCCGCCTGGAAGAATATCTTCGATCCTTCGTTCGAACAATACCAGGAGAATGCTCTCTTTGGCTCCGATGTACCTTTTAGTAGTTACAAACGCGGTATGGACTTCTCCATCTCCGCATCCTACAAATTCTAACTGGCGATGGAAGAATCTGTGCGAATCGGCCGCCCAATGGGCGGCCTTTTCTTTTTTCCATGGGACGTTTGCAGCCTGCATTACCAGTTGGTATTCATGGACCAGCCCAGGGACCATTCCGTTGGCATCGCTGAAGGGGCTATGCGCTTCCTGGGTCTCAAGCGATATCTACCGGGATTGCCCCCTGGCGCTACTGCGGAGATAAAGAAGGCTGAGTCCTTTTCCGTTGCTCCTGCCATTGCCGAGCGCTCGGACGGTAAATCAGTAAAGAAATAGGCATCCGCCAGATTCCAGATGTAGACGAGAACCAGAAAGGCACTTGCTCCGCGAACGCTATCATAGCGATTCTCCAGGGTAGCTCTCTGCCCGGAGTAGCTCTGCTCATATGTATAGAAATAGGCGGGGTCAGCCAGCTGCGAAAGTGAGGGATAACCGGGTATCAAGCCCTGGTCAGCCAGTAGTGAATTTTGAAAAGAGAACGGATTATCTGCGGACTCCAGCTCTGCAGCCTGCGAAATGTACAACCGATTTGTCTCATAAACCCCGTAGGCCGCACCTGCGAAGAGAACGGTGAATCCCATTCCCTTCCAGGTATCGCCGGCATACCATTGCCCCCATCCGGGTAAAAGCGCGGAGCGCCATAGAATATCCATCCTTCCCACACGCTGCGAATTTCCGGGATCTTTATTCTCCTCTTCGCTGTTCTTTATATGGGGACTTTGCTCAATTTCGTCTTCGTTCTGTCTTCTTTCCTGCCCTTGCTCCTGCGAAGAATCATGCTGGTCCGAGGCAATATCGTCCTCTTCTTTCTCATCTATTGTCCTATTCATGTTTGCATTTGTTTCGGAGCTCTCCATTTGTCGGTCTTGATCCGAATTGTTCGGATTGTTCGGATTTTGCGAATTATCGGATTTATCCACTGCCGTTGTGGATTCATCTGTGGACTCTTTATTCTTCCTGTT
>JBHIXQ010000089.1:7268-7535 GCA_041984705.1 Leptonemataceae bacterium
GCAATCTGCGAATTTCTTCTTCGTTCTTGATCCCACTGACGTCTTCTTCACGGCCCACGGGCTCCTTCTCCGGGGGGTCCCGTAGCGCATTGTATTCCACACGAAGTATTCTCTTCTTCGAAATATTCAGTATCCTGTCACCGGTATGAATTCTAAGCGATGACTGATCCTGATGAAGGATACGTCCATAGACAGTAGACCCGTTACGAAGCTGGACTGTGTCTGCTCCTAGATTCGATGCAATTAACAGGAAGATAAGAAATGCTG
>JBHIXQ010000090.1:0-7519 GCA_041984705.1 Leptonemataceae bacterium
CAGAGATCCTCTGGAAGTAGAAGAGATATTGTTCTACGATCTGCTACGCTTGAGCCATCCGGACTTTCGCACGGTGTTTGATTTTAGCTACAATGGAACAAAGTTTCAATCACCGGGCTTCAAGCTGGAGGACCGGGTGATCTGGGGAGCCACTGCCATGATTTTGATGGAACTTACAGAGCATCTGCTATCCATAGCGAATCAGTGAAATAAGCCCGGCTGTCCTGAAAGTCTTTCAGGATGCGAAAACCGGACCGGTCTGCAAGTTCATTTATATCATCGAATGTGTATTTCTGACTGGTTTCGGTCTGGATGGCTTCAAAAGCCTGTAGCGCGGCTTCCATAGATACCAGGCTCACTGGATCCTGAATTTTTATCTTCTGGCAACACCTGGAAATGAGGAAGCTTTCCATCGCATGGTTTCTGGGGTTAAAAGCAGCATGATGAATGAAATTCTCCGGCTCTAGATTGCCATTCAGTTCACGATTCATCCTATGCAATAGATTTAGATTGAAGTCCCGTGTGACTCCCGATCCATCGCTATAGGCGGGAATCAGGATATCGGGATCTTTTACCATATCAAAGCCTATGAGTAGCAAATCGCCTTCATGAAGGCTCATTCGAATTCCTCGTAAGAAATCCGCGGATTGCTGTATGGAAAAGTTTCCAATGCTAGAACCCAGAAAAAAGACCACATGGCGATCTTCTCGGCCCGATAAATACTGCAAACCGGCTTCGTAGTCTCCTACCAGTCCGTGAAAGGAAACCAGGCCCTCCAGGTTTTTCTGCAATGGAGGCATTATTCCGCGAGAAATATCCACCGGATAATATCGAAATCCTGCATCGCGACCGGCCAGAGCCCTTAGAATATGATAGCTCTTGTGACCATCTCCCGGACCCAGTTCGATCAAGCCAAAGTCCTCACCCAGGAGTTCAGAGATTTCCGGGGCTTTTGTAGAAAGGATTTCTCTTTCGCAAGAAGCCGGATAATACTCCGGAAGCTCCGTTATCTTTTGAAATAGCTGGCTACCTCTGTCATCGTAGAAATAACGCGAGGGCAAGGTTCTGGGCCTCTCTTCCAGCCCACGGACTACGTCGCGAAAGAATATCTGAGGACCGGGTAAATCGCTGGAATGATCCATCAGCTCCTGAACAGAAGAATCCAGGGTTTGCACGTCAGACCCGGCATGGCCCGCACCGACCGAAAATTCAGTAGCCGGATTATGCAGGTACGGATTCTGAAAATCAGCGCTGGACATCAGGCATCCTCCGCCAGTCTGACTCCACTCATCTGCCAGACACTGTAGGCAGGATAGAAATTTCGATAGGTTATGCGACTGTGCTGAACGGGAGTAAAATCGCAGGCGCCGCGAAGCACCATCTGGTCCATCATGAACTTTCCGTTGTACTCTCCCACTGCACCTGCAGCAGGCTGAAAACCGGGATAGGGTCTGTACGCAGAGCCGGTCCATTCCCATACTCGCCCCCATTGAAACTCCAGACCTTCCAGTGCTGCCATCCGAGCGGCCAGTTCCCATTCAGCTTCCGTAGGAAGCCGCTTTCCGTAAAAGCTGGCCAGAGCATCCGCTTCATAATAGCTCAAGTGCTTCACCGGCTCGTTCAAGTCCAGGTCCTTCCAACCGTCAAGAGTCCATTGCTGCCACTGTCCCTGCTTTTTACGCCAGTAGAGAGGATGCGAAATGTCGTTTTCTTGAACCCACTGCCAGCCTGCAGACAACCAGTGGCGAAAATCCCTGTAGCCACCGGATTCCATAAACTCCAGGAACTGAGCATTACTTACCGGCCTGGAGGCAATCCAGAATGGAACCTGATATACCGGATGTGCGGGAAACTCATTGTCATAGCCAAAGCCAGAGGCTCCATGTCCCAGAAAAGCAGGCCCACCGTATTCGAATAAAATCCCCTGCTCCTTGATGGACGCGGCTTCCATGAAAGGCCGAAGCATCTCTTTGTCATGTTCCGAATTGCCCACCAGCAAAGGCATACGAGTATGATACATGGTGGGGTCATTTCGTTCCATAAGCCAGTTAACAGCGGAACCGGACAGTTCACTCAGGGCCCGGGGCACCGCAGTTCCGTAGACGGGATTCAACGGATGGCAGAAGAAGTTATGTTTGATGTCCATCAGTAGCAGTTCCTGGTGCTGCTTTTCATGATGGATTCCCAGTTCAATCAATTGTAGTATTTCGTGCCTCTCGGCTGTAGAAGGCTGCGATGGAATCATTCCGGAGGACGTGGCCGCACCGGTCTGATCCCAGAGGTCCTTTGCCAGTGCAGCGATTTTCTCATCCACATGCGAACGATAGCGATGAATTTCCTGCACCGTAGGACGGCTCAATATGCCACGATTGGACTTTTGAATTCGTTGGCCGACGGATTCATAGTAAGAATTGAAGATGAATTCGAAACCGGATTCAAAGGGAGTATAGTCCGTACAGAATCGCCGAAGCAGGAAGGTTTCAAAAAACCAGGTAGTATGCCCCAGATGCCAGGAAGGCGGACTGACATCCGCAGAACTCTGTACAACATGGTCTTCGATGGTCAGAGGCTGGCAAATATCCAGCGTAGTTTTTCGCGTTTCCAGGTACCAGTCCAGTAGCCACTGAACTGCTACGGGATTCGCTTCTGCAATCATACTTTCTCCAGGGTCACCTTTATGCCATGGCCATCCAGATCCAGCTCCAGGCTTTTACCTTTCCCGGGCTGCTTCTGAACGATTGTCGCCAGGGCTTCGCTCTGAATGTAGTCACTGTGCTCTTCAATGGCACGCATCAAATCCTCATCATCTGTTTGAAGATGCAGGGAAATCCTATCGGTGAGCTCAAGTTCGGATTGCTTTCTGAGTTCCTGCACGTTTCGCACGAGATCCCGAATCCAACCCTCGCGAATCAGCTCCGGCCCGGGATTTGTGTCCAGGGCTACCAGCATTCCATCGCCTTCTACACCGGAAGTTCCCTCTTTCGACACACTTTCGATGAGAAATTCTTCTTCCGTAAAATCTTCTCTTCGATCTCCGAGGTCGATGGTTACACTTCCCTTTCTCAAATTTCTGGCCAGAGACTCCTGATCGCAGCTCTGCAGATGCGATTGCAGCTTTTTGATATCTGGGCCCAGCTTCTTGCCCAGAACCGGCAGGTTCGGTCGCACACGATAGGACAGAATGCCGGCAGAATCACTCAAGAATTCCAGTTCCTTAACGTTGAGTTCCTCCAGAAGAACGTCTTCATTTTTCTTCAAAGGAGCCTTCCATTTCTCCGGACAATGAAGCATAAGTTTGCTCAATGGTTGTCTTACCTTTAGACCGGACTGCTGCCGCGCCGAACGACCAAGAGATGCTGCTTGAAGCACAAGATTGCCCTCTTCAAGAACAGACTCATCATAGGATTGTTTAAGATCTGCTTTTGGCCATGAAAGTAGATGAATACTACCTGGAGCACCGGGGGCATCCGAAAATACCCTGAGATACAGTTCTTCGCTCAAAAAAGGCACGAATGCGCTGAGCATCTGGAGAATACCCAGAATGCATTGCAGCAGTGTTTCAAAAGCAGCGAATTTGTCTCCATCCAGTTCTCCTTTCCAGAAGCGGCGTCTATTTCGGCGAATGTACCAGTTGGAAAGCGAATCACAGAACTCTTCGATGGCTCGACCGGCTTTCAGACAATCATAGTTTTCCAGACTGTGAGTTACTTCCTGCACAAGCTTCTGATAACTGGATAGAATCCAGCGGTCGATTTCCGGTCTGTCCTTGAAAGCGGGAGCCCCTTTAACTTCGACTGTTCCATCCTTTCGAAGGGATGGCTGAATACCATCTACCTTTGCATACATTCGATAGAATTCCAGGGAATTCTCCAGCATGTTGAAGAAGCCGTTAACCTGACCCACTGTGTCTTCTTTGGTCCCGGGATGACCCACACGTCTTGAATTGCCTGGAGGAGCCCCGGTAAGAAAATACCATCGAATAGCATCGGCACTGTGAATGGTAAATACCTCTTCCGGAGATACCGTATTGCCCTTGCTTTTGGACATTTTTTCGCCCTTCGCATCCAGGACATGTCCCAGACAAACTACGTTCTTATAAGGCGCCTGCTGCGAAACCATGGTGGAAATAGCAAGCAGCGTGTAGAACCATCCTCTGGTCTGATCAACCGCTTCGGTAATAAAATCTGCAGGAAAGTATTTATCGAACTGTTCTTCGCCGCGAACGGGATAGCCCCATTGTGCGTACGGCATGGCCCCGGAATCGAACCAGCAATCCATTACTTCCGGCACTCGGCGAAACTCCTTGCCACTTTTTGCATCCGTCCAGGTGATTTCATCAATGTAGGGACGATGCAGATCCTCATTCTTGAGCTTTTTGCCCGATATTTTTTCCAGCTCTTCTACAGAACCAATCACTACGATTTCGCCTTCTCCATCCGTCCAGATAGGAATGGGTGTGCCCCAGTACCTTTCCCTGGAGAGTGCCCAGTCCCGGTTGTTTTCCAGCCATTTGCCGAATCGGCCTTCCCTTACATGCTCCGGAACCCATCTTATGCTTTGATTGTTGTCGATCAGTTGCTTTCGCACCTCTGTTGTGCGAATGTACCAGGCATCCTTTGCATAGTACATCAACGGAGCGCCGGTTCGCCAGCCAAAGGGATACTCATGTTTGTATTTTTCCGATCGCCAGACTTTGCGATCCTTCTTTAGATCCTTGATAATCTCTTTGTCCGCCTCTTTAAACATCTTCCCCTTGTAGGGGCCATCGGCGAACTTTCCATCCAGTCCCACAGCAGCCACCACAGGTAGATCATGGGTCTGCCCCACCACCAGGTCATCGGCTCCGTAGGCAGGAGCAATATGCACGATGCCGGTTCCGGTATCCATGGTTACGAAATCGGCACCTACGGTATAATGACTCTTTTGCTCCACTTCTTTTAGAGCGAATTGAAACAACGGCTCATAGGAAAGCCCTACCAGTTCCTGACCTTTGAATGTTTTCAGGATGCGGGCCTGTTTATCCGCGCCTCGCAAAACCTCGGCCATCAGTTCTTTTGCACAGATGAACTGTTCTTTTATTGTATTTGACTTTTCGGATTTTGCAGCGCCAGCCGCGGTGCCATCGCCTTTTACATCGGCCTTTGAATCGCTTTTTGCATTGTCTTTTGATTTGCCTGCGACATCGTCCTTCCCTTTCTTCCCGGACTTTTGCTTCTTTTTGTCGCCTCCGGCGCCTCCGGCGCCTCCGCGTTCTTCGCTTCCAGGCTGCGGGGCCAGCCCATCTTCCGGAACGTCCAGTTCAAAAAGAACATACTCGCTTTCTGCATGCAGAGCCAGTGCAACGTTGGATGGCAGAGTCCAGGGAGTAGTGGTCCAGACCAGAAAGGAGGCCTCTCCATGGTTTTGAATGAATTGATCGTCCAGAATGCGAAAGCGAACTGTAAAGGAAGGATCCTCCACAGTCTTATAACCCAGGGCCACCTCGGCATCGCTCATGGTAGCGCCCATCACCGGGTCGAAAGGAACCACTCGATATCCAGAATACACCAGGCCTTTATCCGAGATTTTCTTGAACAGCCCCCACACAGCCTCGATGTACTGATTGTCCATCGTGTAATAGGGATCATCCAGATCTACCCAGAAGCCCAGGCGCTCCGAGAATTCGTTCCAGGCACCGACATATTGCTGCACGGATTCGCGGCAGAGTCGATTGAACTTTTCCAATCCTACATCGGTTTCGATTTCGGACTTCGCCTGGATGCCCAGCTGCTTCTCTACCTCTCTCTCCACCGGCAGACCGTGGCAGTCCCATCCTGCCTTTCTGGGAATATGGAATCCCTGGAGTCCGCGAAAGCGAATATAGATGTCTTTGTAGACGCGACTCAATACATGATGAATTCCTGGCTTTCCATTTGCGGTAGGAGGACCTTCATAGAAGCAGAAAAGAGGACCATTTTCATTCTGCTTCTTATGCTTTTGATAGATCTGGTTTTCTTTCCAGTAATCCAGAATCCGCAACTCCGCCTGGGAGCGTTTGGAGGCTTTGGGGCTTTCGGACATAAGCCAGAAATCCAGGGGGTGGCTCTGCTTTCAACGGAAGATTGTCCTGCCTGTGGTCCTGGACCTCTCAGCAAGAAGGGCCATCCGATGTCCTTCCATGACCTGGTGCAAGACTGCATCCGCCTGCTGAACCCTATCTAGAATCTGTTGAGTATTTCGGTTTTCGGTTCTTAACTTGCGCATTTGATCCAGGAATTCCGCAGATAGGGCCCGATCTTCAGCAAGATGTCCGGCCTGATCAACCGTAACCGGAATCTTCTCACTTTCAGAGCTGCCATGAAGACGGAGGACCAGATGGCCTCCCTGACCGAATCGGCCTTCCAGGGTTCCCGCACTTCCTTCAATGCGAATGGTGCGGGCTTCCTGGTAGGAGTTGCCGTTCAATCGCATAATGGCGGTAACACCGTTTTCAAAGTGAATCACTGTATCTGCATGATCCGGTTGATCGGAGCCGGCGGTGTAAACACATCGGCCGTAGGGTCCGGATTTCAGGGCTTCCAGAACGGACTCCTGTGAGACCTTTCCGGATACGATGGTGGTTGTAGGCCAGTAAGGCCAGGGGTAAAGCTTGCGAAAAAAGGGAAGCCTTCGAATCAGGCCCGGCCATCGCAGAGACATTCGTGCCATCCAGGAAAGCCATCCGCGGGAGCGGGCCAACTCCCTTTTGAGCGGAAGCCCATCCAGATAGGTGCTACCGGCATGGAAGAGACAATCGCTATGAGGGCATCCATTCAGGCATCGATCGGTGGCACCTGCAGGCGCTTTTTCCGGAAGAAAAGTACTGAGTGCGCCGCTGCATTGTACTGATTTGAATTCGCTGCCTGTGAACCAGCCAATCAGATCAAAATCATGGCTGCACTTGGCCAGAAGCACAGGGCTGCTTTGCTTGCTTCGGCCCCAGTTTCCGCGAACATAGGAATGGGCAAAATGAAAGTAGCTAACGTTCTCTGCATGCAGGATACTGCGAACTTCCCCGATTCGATTCCGCTCAATGAGCGTTCGAATTTTTCCAAAGAAGTCGCTGTATCGCAGCACGTGACAGACCATGATCAGAGCATGGTTTTCCTTTTTACGCATCGATTTGATATGGCGCTGCATTCGATCCAGCTCAGAAACGCTCAGTCCCACCGGCTTTTCCAGAAGCACGGAGATTTCCCTTCTGGAAAACTCTATTGCCGGTTCCATATGAAACTGGTCAGGAAGGGCGATGACCACGGCATCCAGACCCAGAGAAGATGCGTTTTCAAGCAGATCCTTCCACCCAGAATACAGCCGGGCCTCTGGAGCATAGTTTGTCTGTAGATCGCTGGCTCGAATGGAATCTGAATCTACAATGGCAACAATGCTGGCGCCTTGCGCGGATAAAAACCGGGCGTAGATACTTCCCCGGTCTCCAGCACCCAGAATGGCAATCCTTACTTCTTCCGACGCTTTCTCTTTCATCGATCTAAATCCGCTC
>JBHIXQ010000091.1:0-7154 GCA_041984705.1 Leptonemataceae bacterium
TCCTGCATGAAAGGCCATTATACCAACAGCAGCCACACCCAGGGCCACCGGGGAGCGACCATTGGCCAATCCAGAAATCCACTCTCCAATGCCGGCAAAGAAACCGCCCACAGCTTCCAGTGGATTCCAGCCTCCGCCGGCTCCGCCCCTGCCCGAAGAGCCTACCGCTGCAGCACCCCGTCCGGACCCTGGCCTTCTTCCGGAAAAATCCCGGGATTGCACTGCAAGCCCACTTCCGGAAGCGCCGGAACCCGAAGAAGATTTTCGCGAGTTACCAGCCAGTGAGGAAATGCCGGGCGCACCGGCTCCCCCAATGGATCGAGATCCCAGAGCAGCGGGGCTGCCCCCTCCGTCCAGACGGCCATCACGATTATCAAAACGACTGCTATGGGCGCAGTACGGGCATTTGCTTCGATGTATGGTGCGTTTGGTAGGGTCCAGCACCACAAGGTAGTACTGGCCACAGGAGCGGCATTTGTATTTGAAACGTTTCGTGCTGGCCATGAAAAAATCGCTTGTACAATCCTGCGGCTATGCTCCACTGACGCCGAGGGGCCGGGGCTTTCGGGAATGATAGGCCCCTTTTCTTTTTCCCTTTCATCGTTCAGCTACTTCCCGACAGCAACCGCCGCGGCAAAATCGTAGCACTTATTCAATATATCGGAAGAAATCCTGCTCGGAAATGTTCAAAAGTTTTAGAGCATTTCCATAGTATAGTTTCTTCAGTACGGGATCTGGCAAGTTTAAACCATGAATTTTCCACAGCCCTTTTCTGGGTTTGTGCTCCGGATAATAATCGAAATAATCATCGTCTGTCTGGAAGAAGCGCCAGTAGATCTCGATTTTATCTCGATCCGGAAGTCCATCGGTGCCATAGAGGATTCGATCCTGGAAATCCAGAAAGAAGCGAGCTACCGCCCTGGGATGCCGGCCCAGCTCATCGATTCTCTGGGCTGTATCTATCCAGACATTGGGATTTTCATTCAATAGCTTTCTGGCTTTTCCCAGATCATGGGCCAGTTCTGCAAAATGGAGAGCTACGAAGCGAACGTCTCTGCGCCTTTGAAAAAGCCGGTCCCTTTGCGCCAGGAGCTCGGAGAAGGAAGGAAAATCCTCTCCGTAAAAAGACCATTCCGGTCTCCGAGCCAGTTCCTGGAACCGTTCATTATGTTCGTCCGTGGGATCAAAAAAAGCCGGTGGATCTGCCGTATGAATACCAACCACTAGATTGTATTGCGCGCATACATCCCAGATGGGATCCAGCCGCGGATCATCGATAGGAATGATTTCGCCTTTATACTTTCTAAATAGACCTAGATCTTTCCAGAGTTTCACACCCTTTACTCCGCGATCTCTGGCCAGGGCTTCCAGATCATCCGCCATCTTTTGAAAAGGGTCTCCCTCTTCATCCAGGCGATCGTAGTTCAGGCCAGGAAAGATCAGAATTCTTTTATCTGGATACCTCGACCTCAACTCATCGTATTTCTCCACAGTGGTTGTGCGAAGAGCCAGATCAACGAACATGGCGTTCTTGAGGTCACTCATTTCCCGGGTTAAATCTCCTTCGTAGCCCGGGAAGATATGGCCATGAAACTCAAACAATGGATAGGCCGGCTCATCAGGACGGCTGGGAGATTCCGGTACCAGCTGAGACTCTGGATGGAACTCGTGTAAAGCGATGGCCTCGCTGGTTTCCTCAGGCACGGCCCCGGAATGCCAGCCCAGCATATGTGCGAGCTGCACCTTTGCATAGACCCGAACCCCCTGAAAGGCCCAGGCAAGTAGCAATAGCCAGCTTCCTGCAAAAAGTACGATTAGGATTTTCTTGGATGTAGTCATAGAGATTCTTCTTGAGATATCACCAGGTTTGTTTTTCCGTCGAGAGGAAATGATACGCGAGGCAATGCAGCGTGCACCATCCTACTCCTGCAGAGCTTGATTCACCTCTGCTTCCGCTTCCAGGATGGCCTGCTTGAACTCCTGAAATTGCTCGGGCTTGATGGTGACGCCTTTGGCCGTGGGCCGGTATTCCCCGCTTTCTTTGTCCTGATACCAGATCCGAATATTGAAGAGCTTCCGTCCTTTAAATTCGGAAAGCTCCAATCGAAGCACCTCTCCTGAACCACGTTCCAGATCTTTTTGATACGACATAATTCCTCCTGTTTGCTTGCTACTGAGGCTGGAATGCTGAATTCATACGGAAAACAGAGGAAAAAAAGCAGCAAACGCTACTACTGTGTTGCTTTCGCTTGACCCTCGGGGCAATCGAAAAATTGTCGCCTATGGCCCGTAGATGTCAGGTTTCCGGAAAACAGACTGGTTCCGGTAATACCGTATCCCACTCACATAGAAAATCCAGAAGGAAATTCAAAATCAATCTGGTGACCAAAAAGGTATATATTGCAGACGAGAATCGTTATGTAACTCTGCGAATCTCTGCCAGAATGCTCAAGACTTTGAATCGCATTGGAGTAAAATCTCTGATGAAGAAATACGGACAGGATATCAAGGTTCTGGCGCGCTGAGCCTGGAAGAAAAGTCCTTCATTCAAAAGACCTATAACCGGCTCAAAAAGAAATTCGGGCCGGTTTCCTGCCCTCTACATTACACTCAGCCTCATGAACTCTGCATCGCTGTGATCCTCAGCGCTCAGTGTACCGATGAGATGGTGAACAAAACCACTCCTGCACTTTTCGAAGCGTTTCCAGCTCTGGAAGATTACGTAAAAGCGCCCATCTCTAGAATTGAAAAGCTGATCCATTCCACCGGATTTTATCGAAACAAGGCCAGAAACATACAGGGATTTGCACGACAGGTTCTGGAGAATCATCAGGGACAGATCCCTCGGACTCTGGAAGAACTCACTGCATTACCTGGCGTTGGTCGCAAAACCGCCAACGTTGTGCTACAGGAGCTATACAACATTCCTTCCGGCGTGGTGGTGGACACCCATGTAGCCCGAATCAGCAAGCTCCTGGGACTTACCAGAAGCAAGAATCCAGTGATAATTGAACGGGATTTGATGGAGAAGCTGCCCCAAAAGTACTGGATCGACTGGTCCCTTTATATGATATTTCTGGGAAGATCCAGCTGTACAGCTCGAAAGAGATTTTGCAGCGAATGTGTCCTCAAAGATATTTGCCCTAGCAGTGAAGCCAGCATCCAAAAAGAAAAGTAGCCGATCCGGCGGCAAAGGTAGCAAAGAGCCGTTGGATCAGGAATCGGCGGTTAGCGCAAAAAAATCCGCTGGAGCTCGCACCAGGAAGAAGACAGAGTCCGATTCGTCTGGCCTCACTTCCGCGCGCTCAGCAGACCAGACCGGAACCACTGATGCAAGTATCATGGATACTTCACTGGAAGTACTGAAAGGAGTGGGACCGGCCAGACAGAAGGCCCTGGATAAGGCAGGCCTGTTCTGCTTTAGAGATCTGCTTTATTACCTACCCAGACGGTATGTGGACCGCAGCATCCTGAAGGATTCCCTCCTGGCAGAAGGCGAAGCCACTATTGTAGTTCGTGTACAGAATTTCTTTGTTACCCATGGCCGCAAATCCAGGCTGATGGTGCAAACTAGAACGGAAAATGGACAGCCGGTGAATCTGGTTTTCTTTCGCGGAATTCCCTATTTTCGCCATGCATTCAAAAAGGACACTCTATATGTCATCTCCGGGAAGCTGGAATCCTTTGGTGGACTTCAAATGGTCCACCCGGATTTCGAGGCCCTCGAGGACGATGATTCACTGTTGCATGTGGGCAGAGTGGTTCCTATCTATCCGGGATCGGATAATCTGAAAAAGGCAGGCCTGGATTCCCGGGGCCTCCGTCGCATGGTACGAGAAGCCCTGGATACACTTACCTCAGGCACAGAAGAACTGGAAACTCTGCCCGAATCAGTGCGAAATTCCCAGGGCCTTATTGGCAGGTTGCAGGCTCTAGAACAAATTCACTTTCCCGGCTCACCGGATGATCTGGAAGGGGCCAGAAGCTATATTAAGTTTGAAGAGCTGTATTTGTTTGGCGTTCTCATGGCACGCAAAAGGGAAAAACGCCAGTCCTTTCCAAGAGAACTCTGGCCCCTTCCCTTTGGTAAATCCTCTCTGGTGGATCGTCTGCTTTCGCATTTACCCTTCAAGCCCACGGCAGGACAGATCAGCGCCATCGATCATATGATTCGAGACTGCCAGACGGATGCTTCTCGCGCCTATCTACTCCAGGGAGATGTTGGATCAGGAAAGACTCTCATCGCATTCGCAGCAGCCCTTCATTATATTGAAAATGGCATCCAGGTAGCTCTTATGGCGCCCACGGAAATCCTGGCCAGGCAGCACTTTGCCACATTGAGCTCCTACATTAATGCAGCGAGCATGATCACAGACATTCGTCTGGAACTTCTAACCGGAGCCGATCCAAAAAAGACCAGGGACAGAATCCTGGCCCGGGCTGAAGAAGGGGATGTAGATCTGCTGATAGGGACTCATAGTCTGATCGAAGATCGAGTGGCTTTTTCCAATCTGGGCTTGATCATTGTAGACGAACAACATCGCTTTGGAGTGGAGCAAAGGGAAAAGCTGCGGCGCAAGGGCAAAAATCCGGACATGATTGCCATGACCGCAACTCCCATTCCCCGTTCCCTGTGTCTTACCGCATTTGCAGACCTGGAACTGGTACTTCTCAAAGAAAAGCCAGCAGAAAGACAGTCCGTAGAGACTATGTGGCTTACCGAGGAGCGCAGGCAGGCACTGAACAAAAGTATTCGAAATCATCTAAAGGAAGATGAACAGGGATTCATAGTATATCCCATGATTCAGGAATCCGAGAAAATCGACATCAAGGCTGCCACCGAAGGATTCGAAGAGCTTAAAGCAACATTTCCGGAGTTTCGCATTGAACTTCTCCATGGACGATTGGGTACCGAAGAAAAGCAATCCATCATGAAGGAATTTCGCGCAGGCAGAATTCAATTACTGGTAAGCACCACTGTTATCGAAGTGGGTGTGGATATTCCCAACGCCACCATGATGATCATCGAACATGCGGAACGATTTGGTATTTCGCAGCTTCATCAGCTAAGAGGAAGAATTGGACGGGGAAACAAAAAGGGCTTCTGTGTTTTGATGTCCGATAGTCAGAGCGAAGAAAGCAAAACCAGGCTGCAGGCTCTGGTGGACTCCCACGATGGCTTTTACCTTTCGGAAGTGGACCTTAAATTGCGCGGCCCAGGAGAGCTACTTGGTTTGAAACAGCATGGACTGCCGGACTTCAGACTGAGCGATCTGGTGCAGGACCAGAAGCTCGTGCAAAAGACTTACGAACTGGCAGTAGCGCATCCCGAGCTACCTCGCGAAGGCATTCGCCAGATTCGCAGGCAGTTTGAAGAAGGGATTATGGTATTTCCCACATGAGAGGTCATCCATGAATTACTGGGCTTACGTTGCCGTGGCTATGGGCGGTGCTCTGGGCGCAACTTTACGCTTTGCTGTTTCCAGATGGATGCAACCTTTGATGGCTTCCGGAGGATTTCCCTGGGCCACATTCGCAGTCAACCTTGCAGGGTCATTGCTACTGGGAATCATCTATTCCCTGGGAAGAGCGAACTGGCTGCAGGACGGATACAGACTCTTCTGGGCCACTGGAGTCATGGGTGCGCTTACGACGTTTTCTACTTTTGCAGTAGAAGGAATCTTGCTTCTGGAGGCGGGCCGATGGAAGCTGGCATTGCTATACTGGATCTTAAGTCTTCTTTGCGGAGGCTTACTTGCATTTCTGGGAATGTACATCGGTTCTCGCATTGCCGGTAGCTGATAGATTTACGTTCAATTTATTTCGGAGTTTATTATGCCTTTTAAGCCATTTTCTATGGAGGTAGATTTATCGCTGCCTGATATTATCAGAGGAGATACCTTAATCATCCCGGTGTTCTCGGCAGACTCTCAATCTAACTCGGATCAAAAAGAAGCCGATGGACATTCTTCTGCAGATGCAGTGACCGGTGTTACTGCAGGACCAGAACTACCCGATCGCTTCCTTCAATTGCTGGGAGAAAATCGACTTCTCTTTCTCGAAGAGTTAAATAGACTGGGATTCAATTCTGCCTATAGAAAATCTCTTGTTTTCAGTCAATGGCCGCTACCCTTCGCACGAGTCATTCTGGCCGGGCTGGGTAAACGTTCCACCATCAATCCTGCTCGATACATGGCTGCCATCCAGGCAAGCCTGACGCATCTTGGTGCTGGCGCCGATCGGATTATCGTGGATGCATCCAATTGGCCTCACGAAGAAAACAGCGCCGTGATTTCCATCGGCTCCGCCATCAGCTATCATCTTTATAGATCCAGAGAGTACAGCAAGGATCTGCCGGAGATCCAGAGTCTGTACATCGCAGGTCTGAAACCTGGCCCTGGAAAACCGGATCCGGTGGCACTCACGGAAGCCATGAATCAGGCGTCTTCCAGAGCGAAGGACCTGGTAAACATGCCGCCCAATACCAAAAGGACAGCTACTCTTGCTGAAGAAGCGCGCAGCATTGCAGAGCAGGGAGGAATGGAAATCTCGGTGGTGGAGGATACTTCCTGGATTGAGAAAAATATGCCCTGCTTTTTCACGGTAGCCCGGGGATCTGTGGACTTCGATCCTCCTAGATGGATTCATCTGAAGCTGGCCAATCCCTCGGCAAAGAAGAGAATCGCTCTGGTGGGAAAAAGCGTAATATTCGATACAGGCGGCATACAGGTTAAGCTTGGAAACTACATGAATACCATGAAGGCCGATATGACCGGCGGTGCTACCGTGCTGGGAGTGATTGATGCCATTCAGAAGCTGGATCTCACAGAACTGGAAGTGCATGCCTTTCTCGCGGCAACGCCCAACCTCGTTAGCGAAGCCTCTATGTTGCCAGATTCCATTGTGGACACTACCTGCGGTAAGAAAGTAGAGATTCGACATACCGATGCCGAAGGCAGACTGACTCTCATCGATGCTGTAGCCATGGCCGAACGAACCGAGCCCGATCTGATGATCACCGTGGCCACGCTTACCGGCTCCGCTACCAGGGCTGTAGGCCCCCATGCAGCTCTCATGTCCCTGCACCACGATTATCGAGATCAGCTTGCCGCTGCGGGCTTTCGCGCAGCTGATTTCTGCCAGACTCTGGATGT
>JBHIXQ010000091.1:7218-7451 GCA_041984705.1 Leptonemataceae bacterium
AAGCTATCGTGGGGCCCAGACCGCGGCCGCCTTTGTGATGAGCGGTGTTTCCAGACAACTTCCTCTGTTGCATCTGGATATCGCGGGCGGAGATATGAGCAAAGATGACAAAGCCACTGGGATCTCCTGCCGGGCCATCATTCAATTCCTCACAGATTTAAATGCGAGCCTGGTTTGATGCAGAACCGGGTTCGATTACTACCTTCCCGGTCCAGCACCATCGGCGGGCCCGT
>JBHIXQ010000092.1:0-7447 GCA_041984705.1 Leptonemataceae bacterium
ACATAATCTGGGCCTTTGTGACATCCGCGCAATGTGACATAATTCAAGTATTAGGAGCTGTAGCTCCTCAATAATGGTAGGGCTGCTTCGAAAATCGGGATAGTTATCCCGGAATAGGGCGCTCCAATGAGGACTATTGAAAATCAGAGAGACTGAAACGGGGTTAGGGCGCTGGCCCAGTCTGCACCATTAAAGGTTAAATTGCTTTCTGGCGCCTGAGCAGCGATAGGCCTTCTCACGCTCCCCGGAGGCCCGAATAACCTGAATCAGAAATATTCTTCGGGTGCCGGGGGCCGGTAAGGCTTAATCTTCCAGGGAAGCTACGAATTCTTTGTAGGCAGCTGGATCCATCAGTGCATCCAGTTCTGCTTGATCAACGCCGGTCATTTTAATGAGCCAGGAGCCGTAAGGGTCGGAGTTCACCTTTTCAGGGCTACCCAGAACGTCTTCGTTTACTTCAGCAACCGTACCCTTGATGGGGGCATAGAGATCCTCGGCAGCCTTCACAGATTCAATTGTGCCAAAACTATCTCCCTGGCCTACTGCATTTCCCTGTTCGCGAACCTCAACGTAAACGATATCTCCCAGAGAATTCTGGGCAAAATCAGTAACTCCTACTTTGACCGAGTCTCCTTCTTGCAAGGCCCATTCATGGTCTTTGGTGTACTTGAGGTTATCAGGAATATTGGACATAAAACGCTCCGATTCTTGCTTTTGATCCAGATTAAGAGGAAGGCCTCTATTGTAAATACAGTTAGCGGTCCTTTCTCTTTTTGCCGGCAGTGCCCTGCACGAATGGGCCTTCTACTATTTCAATGGGAATCTGCTTCTGGCGAATTTCCACTGAAAGCTCCTTTCCGGGTTTACCTTCGATGAGGGCCGTTCCAATACCTTCTTTGCGAATGGGAGAGTGAGTTCCACTTACTACCTTTCCAATGGCTTTCCCATCGGAATAAACGTTATACTCTTCACGTGGAATGCCGGGGCCCTTCAAGACGAACCCTATGATAGAGCGATCCGTTCCTTTCGCTTTCTGCTCAAGAAGTTTGTCCATGGAGAAACAGGGAATCTCCTTTTCTTTGACAATCCATCCAATGCCGCTTTCAACCGGTGTAAGCTCTTCGGAGAGCTCATGGCCATATAGAGGATATCGTGCTTCCAGTCGAAGACTGTCCCTAGCCCCCAGGCCGATAGGAAGTGGCTAGCGACCATCTATTTCGCGCCCCAGAAGAGATTCCCATAACTTAACTCCCTGCGAGGAATTACTCAATATTTCAAACCCATCTTCGCCTGTGTATCCAGTGCGGCTAATGCAAATGGGCTGATTATCATAGCTGGTTTCCTGAAAGGAAAAGTAACCGATGTCTGTAAGGTCTCGATCCAGTTCGGCAGCCAGAATTGACTCGGCTTCCGGCCCCTGGATTGCGATTAGATGCCAGTCATCGCTTTCGTTCTTCACTTCTACGTTGAATGATTTGATTTTCGCATAGCCGCTCATGGCTTCGAAAACCTTATCCGCATTAGAAGCGTTGACGATAATGAAGTATTCTTCCTCGTCTATGCGAAAGATAGTTACATCGTCGCGAAGACCGCCCTGTTCGTTTAATACCGCATTGTATCGTATTTTCCCTTTTTTCAGGGTCTGGACATGATTGCAGCACATGGTTTCCAGTAATCGCCCTGCATCGGCGCCCTTGACTCGAATTTCTCCCATATGCGAAACGTCAAATAGACCGCAGAACTCCCTGACAGTCTTATGTTCCTCAATAATCGATGAATATTGAACGGGCATCTCCCAGCCTGCAAAGGGAACCATTCGGCCATTATGTTCCCTGTGCCAGGAATGAAGGGGGGTCTGTTTTAAGGGCATATTGCAGGGTTTTTGTTCCTCTTACAGATGCAATAAAAAAAGCCTGATGGGGAAAATGCGAATGTATATGCAAATATAATAAAAATATTTCGGGCTGAGGGCGGGTTTCGCTTTTTTGCTTTGACTGCGAAAGCCGGACGGGATATTTAGCCTGCTCCGGAAGGTGCCGCCACAGCGAAGCGGCCGTCCCGGTTGAAACTGTGTGGGAATTTATCCACGGCCGTGGATAAACCCGGAACAGTCGGCGCCTCCGAGGCGGCCGTGCGAACAATGGAAATTATATATGTCAGTAGTTGAAGTTAAAGAAAAATTAGCGAACGATGGTGCTTTCCGGGAAAATTCCGAAACTGCGATGCGGGTTGAGACAGGCGCAACAGGGCGACCTGAGATTTATTTATATTCCAGCCTGCATAGCCGGGAGCAATCGTTCGACCATGAGACCTGTCTTCTGGAGCCGACAGAAGGAAACGGCCGGCAGTCCGATACTGCCACAGAAAAACAAAAAAAAGGAACACAGGGAACGGTGGAACAAATTACTATGCATCAGAAAGGGAATCGAATGGTGGTGGCTATGGATGAACAGGAGGAGCCCGAAGGGTGCGCGAGCTGTGGTCAAAAGGGAGTAAAGACATTTCAATATCAGATGTGTCGCTCCTGCCTGGCAAAAAAGCTGCGCGGCATTCAGGATTTTATAGATGAGCAACGAAAGGAGATCTTCGGGGATCGCTAAAAAGTATTTATTTCTTATTCCGGTCCTCCTTGTTACGCTGGGCCGGTGCGAAGCTCTGGATGATGCTCGGCCCAGAACCATGTTTGGCGAGGGAGTTGAAGAGAGCGAAAAGGGCCGTCCTGTTATATACTTAAATGTAGGAATACTCACCGGAAAATCCGAAAAGCTCTACTCTCGGGATACAGTGGAGGCATGGCTAAATGAAGCGGGTGTTACTCTGGAGACAGTATATCCGGAGTTGCAGTTTCGATTTCTAGTGGACCAGCCCCAGGATACCGAATTCATAACGGCTCGTGCAGTCCGTAGGAACCGCTTGCCACTTCTGAGTCCCTATCCTTTGCGGGAGTCCAGAGAGGCGAAAGCCGGTTACCTGAAGCAGCTGGCCCTGGAACCCGGCTTGCGCCTTATATCAGGTTTTGCCCTGGCGCAGGCAACTGCAATGCCTTTCCTGCCGGAAGAAGAACCCGAGGATTGGATTACTCCGGATCCCGGGAAACTGACCCGCGAATGGAAGCTCCATTCGGGGATTGATGAGTCAGATCCTGAGATTGACTCTTTCCATTTCCTGACCTTCTGGCAATCCTACTCATATTCGCAGATCCACTACGATGTCATTCTGACGGATGCCATTGTGCTGCCCGATGATGCCTTTCATCTGAAAACTGCTCCCTATGCGGTGTCAAATTCCTACCTGATTCCGGCTCCCGGCCGACCGGCTCTGGATCGGGCTGCTGTGCTGATTTCCATTATCCCGCCAGGAAATGGAGAAAAGGATGTGTCCGCAAAAAACGTGAGTCGAATTAGCGGTGGATTGAAAAAGCTACTATTTCCGGGGAAAACTGGCAATAATGGTGCCTCTATTCGCAGGCGAATCCAGGTCCTTCAGGCACTACATGAATTTCATCAAAAAGGTAAGAAAGTCGGATGCGAAAGCTGGAATGAGTCGTCTCATTATTATAGAGATGCATTCGATACGGATCCTCTCATCGCAGAGTTGCTCAAAGAAAATCTGCGCAATATGAATCGATTGTGTGCAATCGAATAATCAGGAGTTATATCATGAATCGACTGGGCCTGTTGCCAGTTTCGATATTCTGTTTCTGTCTGAGCCTGCCGCATTGCGGTACTGTCCTTCCCGGAGGCAGCGCCTGCGACGCTGACGGAAAAGAGTATGTAAGTAAAGATCCGCAAAAATGCGAGAGGATGAAGTTTAAGTGCGATTCATCGTCCCGCCCTTTCTTTGATAGTTGTGGCTGCGGCTGCGAGCGAATCGGAGATCGACCATTAAACGGCTATATGACATGTGATGCCCGGCAGAAGGGCGCAGATCAATGCATTCAGATCTATCAACCGGTTTGCGGCTGGAAGGCCAATCCGTCGCGATGTTTCAGTCCTGGCTGTAAGCAGTCTTATGCCAATAAATGCTTCGCCTGCGTCGATGCGCGAGTGGTGGGTTATACAGAAGGTGCATGCCCCAACTAGGGCCTGCAGCTGGAATAAAGAAATGCAGAGCTCACTTGTGCTATAGCTCAGGGCAAGTCCTTTCTTTCGAATCTGTGATTATGCTCTGATATCAATTGATCCATCTGTTCTTCTGTGGAAAGAGATACCGGCCTATCCGATGTTCGGCACATAAAAAAAAGCCCGGATGGCCGGGCTTTTTTTGCGTCCTGTTGGGCGCGAAGGTTGAGCGAATGCTCGGAAAGCAGGGCTTACATCATGCCCATGCCTCCCATTCCACCCATACCTCCCATTCCGCCCATGCCACCCATATCGGGCATGCCGGCAGGTTCGTCTTCCGGGAGATCGGTGATGCTGACTTCAGTGGTCAGTAGCATTCCGCCAATAGAAGCTGCATGTTGCAGGGAGCTTCGAACAACTTTGGCAGGATCCAGAACACCTGCTTTAATCAGGTCTTCCCATTCCAGTGTGGCTGCGTTGAAACCAATATCATCTTTTTCAGCCAGAGCTTTTTGAACGATGACACTCCCTTCAAGTCCGGCATTACCTGCGATTCTTCGCAGAGGCTCTTCCAGAGCGCGAAACACGATCTGTGCTCCGGTGGCTTCATCGCCTTCCAGTTTCAGGCCTTCGATGGCTTTTCTGCTTCGCAGCAGGGTCATTCCACCGCCCATAACGATTCCTTCGTCTACAGCGGATCTGGTTGCAGAAAGTGCATCCTCTACGCGAGCTTTTCGCTCTTTCATTTCTGTTTCTGTAGCGGCACCTACATAGATCACAGCAACTCCGCCGGCCAGTCGAGCCAGTCTTTCCTGAAGCTTTTCGCGATCGTAGTCGGACGTAGTATCTTCAATTTGCTTTTTAAGCTGACCAATTCGTCCTTGAAGCTCTTCGGTTTTTCCAGCGCCTTCAATGATGGTGGTATTCTCTTTATCCACGCTTACCTTGTCCGCTTCGCCCAGGTGGCTGATGTCGGCATTTTCCAGTTTCATTCCCAGGTCTTCTGAGATTACCTGTCCGCCGGTGAGGATTGCAATGTCTTCAAGCATTGCTTTTCTGCGATCGCCAAAGCCAGGAGCTTTTACCGCGCATACCTTGATGGTCTTGCGCATATTGTTTACAACCAGGGTTGCCAGAGCTTCGCCTTCTACTTCCTCGGAAATGATCATCAACGGACGATTGGCCTGAGCTACCTTTTCCAGCACCGGTAGAAGCTCTCGCATGTTGGAGATCTTCTTTTCGTTGATCAGGATATAAGGCTTTTCGAACGTGCAGGTCATGTTCTCTGCATCCGTTACGAAATAGGGGGACTGATAACCTCGGTCGAATTGCATACCTTCAACGACGTCCATGTAGGTATCGATCCCTTTGGCTTCTTCAACGGTGATTACGCCATCGTTTCCGACTTTAGACATCGCATCTGCAATCAAATCGCCGATGGTACGGTCATTGTTGGCCGAAATGCTGGCAACGGCCGCCGTTTCGCCCTTATCGGATCCAATCTTTTTGGCCCGACCCTTGATTTCTGCCACCACAGCTTCCACTGCCTTATCGATGCCTTTTTTCAGGGACATCGGGTTGGCGCCAGCTGTTACATTTTTCATGCCTTCGTTTACAATGGCCTGGGCCAGAACGGTGGCTGTGGTGGTTCCGTCGCCAGCCACATCGTTGGTCTTGGTGGCCACTTCGCGAGCCATTTGAGCTCCCATGTTTTCGAACGGATCTTCCAGTTCGATTTCTCGAGCTACAGATACACCATCTTTGGTTACTGTAGGGGCTCCAAATTTCTTATCCAGTACTACGTTTCGCCCACGAGGTCCCAGCGTTGCGCTAACCGCGTCCGCCAGTTTGTTTACTCCTCTCTGGAGTTTCTGTCTTGCATCTTCTTGAAAATTGAGTTGTTTTGCCATGATTCCCTCCTATTTGGATTGCTCAGTCAAGGATGGCCAGAATGTCCGCTTCTCGAACAATTAGCATCTCTTTGCCATCGGCTTTGATTTCTGTGCCTGCGTATTTTCCGTAGAGTACTCGATCTCCTTTCTTTACAGAGGGAGATACTCTTGCTCCGTTCTCTACCCGACCCGGGCCTACGGCTTCTACTGTGCCCTCCAGGGGCTTTTCCTGAGCAGAATCGGGGATGTAGATGGATCCCACTTTTTCTTCTGCTTCCTCTCTAGGAACGATTACGATTCGGTCGCTCAAAGGCTGCACTGCCATTCCTTCCTCCTGGTTTGAACTGTTCTGCAACAGTTCTACGGTCTGAATTATTGCCCGAAGGGCCTCTTCTCGGAAATGAGAAGTTATCGGGGTTAGCAATCAATGCTCCCGTTTGCTAATGCAGGCTTGTGAATGAGGGATGTGCGGTCAACCGAATAAAAAAAGGACCCGGGGGAGACGAATCTCCCCCGGATTGAGGCAGCGCGATTATTGTATGAGACTTGCAGGGCTCAGAGCGCTTTTGTCTGCAACGATGCGCACTTCTACCCTTCGGTTGGCGCGGTTAGCACCAGGGGTTGGGGTTCCGCCGCTCACCGGACGGTCCCAGGCAAAGCCACGGACCTCTGCAATTCGAGAGGATGGCATTCCCAGATCGGATTCTACACTTTGAGCTCTTAGAAGGCTCAGTCGGTCGTTAGTGGCACGAGATCCCGTGTAGTCCGTATGGCCCCAGATCTTGATTTGAGTCTCTGGATAGGCTTCCAGAGCTTCAGAGAGCTTATCTACGTTCTCTTTGGCTACACCTTTTAGGCCGGCGCTTCCGGTATCAAAGCTGATGTCCCCGTCCATTTTCACCAGAAGTTCATCGGTTTCTCCATCGGGACCTTTTACGGATTCCAGAGAGATACCTTTATCTCCCATGGTATCTTCCATGTCTTCTTTCATGATGTCCAGATAGGCACCGATTCCCAGACCAGCCAGACAGCCGGTGGCCAGGCCGATGATTTTACCCTGGTTATGCTTCTTGCGCTCTTTGAAGATTCCGTAGACTGCATTTTCCAGCTTCTTACGGTCTTTGTTCTCTTTCTTGCGCTGAACTTCGTCGTAGATGGCACCCAGAGCCAGACCGGCACCACAGCCGATACCGGTTCCGATGATGGTGTTCCATCCTAATTTGTCCAGGGTAGCGCATCGGGCGGCAAAGGTTCCGCTCAAAGCTACCAGGGTGATTATAGCAACAGTTCGTTTCATTTTTTCTCCTTTCTCGACAACCGAGACTGGATGGCTTTTTCGGCCAACCAGATATTGGGGGCAGAGAAAGAATCGAGGTTTACATTTTTTACAAGGGGAAGGGTACCCCGGAAATAGGGCCTAGAATTTTTTTTCAAGAAGTTGGGGATAACTCTCCACAGCTTGGGTCGCGTATACATTGAGGGTCTGCGGGAACC
>JBHIXQ010000093.1:0-7396 GCA_041984705.1 Leptonemataceae bacterium
AGAATACCTTGCTGCCAGTGCGAGCCACATTGGAATAACCTTCGAATCGGTTTCCTCCAGGGGTTTGAAACTCGGTGTAGCGATCATGGGTATCCCGTTCGTTTAATTTATCGATTTCTTCCTGGATGGATTTTCTGTAGTAGTCCGGAGTTTTCTTTAAAGAGAATCGAAAGGGACCTTTCTCGTAGTTCTTATAACGCTGGATGATTTCGCTCAGGGTATCTTCGTTGTCCTGACGAATTTCGCGAAAAGGTGTATTGGTTGCTCTGGGACAGGCCCCGGATTCCAGGGTAGTACATAGTTCTTGAAGCACCGGATCCACCAGGGTCAATTCCACATATACTGTTACATACTCTCCCGAAGTCGGGACTTTTGTGAGTATGATGGATTGAGGAATTCGATCGTTTTCATCGAATGAGCGCAGGGAATAGGATCTCTTGACAGTTTCCTTTTCGCCGCCGGCTTCTTCAAAAGGAACGGTGGTATTCTCCTCTGTAACCAGTACCTCCTGTTCATCCTGCTGGATTCTGGTCCTGGTTACCTTCACTGCCTGAAAGTTAATGGGATTGGTTCCCAGGATTTCGCCTCTGGAGTTTCTTACTACAATGCGATGTTCCAGGATGCGTCCCTGCTTGATGGCCTCGACAATGTGAAGCCCGGCTCCCTGAAAGGAAAGGTTCAGAAGCATGTAATCCTGACCTTCTCTGGTCTTGCGAATCACCACTCTGGCCTGGCCATCCGAAGACTTCACCATGGGCTCAAGAATGATCTTCTCTAGATTGATCAATGGCTGGGGCCTGGAGGGAGGAGCCATTGTGGCTGCTGTTCCACAGCTTGCGGTAAGGGCTCCAAGAAGAATCAAAATGCAAATGAGAGCAGTGGAAGGGCCGCTGATTCGAAATGATTCAGATCCTGAACGGTGGCAGGACATATGGATCTCCTCGTTTGCTTCTGGCGCTGGGCTGGTTGTGGGTTTCATGGTCGAAAGTCCTTCCATGTAAAGTTTTTGTTCAGGAAGTAGTTACTCACTGTGGCTGCTGCCAGGCCCACTGCATAGGATCCATACTTGCTGATGGGTTCTGAATCCATGCCGGCCAGGAAACCATTGGTATAAAGTAGCTGGAAGACACTGATCTGAACGAACAGTCCCAATAGAGAGATCAATTCAAAATAAATCAGCCCTTTGATTATATCCAGTCCGCGATGCCTTACTTCAAAGAATGTGAGATAGTTATTGAGCAGGTAGTTGGAGACGATTGCAAGTTGATAGCCAAAGGGAACGGAAAGATGTACCGGGCCCAGAGCATCCAGTAAACCCGTATCTACTCTGGGAAAGTCCAGGGCTTCGCCTACATAGAAGCCGGCAGAGTTTACAATGATACCTGTGGCTCCCACAGAAACATACATTGCGAAAGTGGAAGATAAATAATGGCCAAATCTAAGATCAAAAAGAGCAACGAGGTAGTTTCGCACTACCGATCCGCTGAGCTTGGTTTCTCCATGCTGTCGGTTTCGAAAATGATATCCCAGTTCTTTCATTTTTAGACCGGGAGTTCGACCAATGAACTCCAGCAGGATTTTGAATCCTCGAGGATTGATTCGATTGGCGGACTTTTCAAATACATCCCGTTTAAGGGCGAAGAATCCGCTCATGGGATCCTTGATTTCCAGGGGAAGAAAGAGTCGCGCCAGGAATGTAGCTACCCAGCTAATGAATCTTCGGCGTCTGGACCACTGGCCGTAACTTCCGCCTTCTTCAGCTCTTGAGCCCACCACCAGGTCATAGCCGCCCTGCAGTGTTTGAACCATTCGCGGTAACAGAGCTTCATCGTGCTGCAGATCCGCATCCATTACTGCGAAGATTTCCCCTTCCGCCACTTCCATTCCGGTGATTACGGCGCTGGAAAGTCCTCGGTCGGTAATTCTTCGAATTACTCGAATGGAATCATCTTTTGTTGCTATGTCCTCTGCGATTTCCCACGTGCGGTCCGGGCTGTTATCGTCTACAACCAGGATTTCATGGGAAACCTCTGAAAGTGCAGTCCTTAACTTCCCCAGCAGAATCGGTAGATTCGTGGACTCATTGTAGGTGGGCAGAATTACAGATAGAGTGGGGCGTTTTCTAGTCATGGATTGAGAGGATTAGTTTAGATCACTGCGGCACCTGACCGTTCCACGGAAAATGGTTCCGGAATTGCTTACCATGTTCATTTGAAGGTCAGCGTATTGTACCGTACTGTTGTCCGAGGAAAGGGAGAATCCATCCTTCCAGCTTATGCTTCCGCTGGAAGCGGTGAACGAAATTCCCTGCCAGGTACTTACAAAAATAAAAGTCTTGGAAAGCCCGCAGGTAAGTCCATCCGCCGTTTGGCAGGTAAGTGGTCCTACACCATCGCAGGTAATTCCGTCTGTGGTAGAACAGGTCTGACTGGTGGCCGAGATGGGTGTCAGGCTGTATTTGGTTCGGTAAAGATCGTAAGTGTAGCGGAGAATCATTTGCTCGCCGTACTTAAATGTATAGAAGCTTTCGATATCAAAGCTGTCCGAATCGGAGGAACTGCTGGAACTGGAGCCGCTATCCGAATCAGAGGATTCAGCTGTTGCATCGCCGCAATAGGGAGTCTGGTCATTGTCCAGCTCCGCAAAAAATGTAATGTAGCCATCGGTGCCTACCAGAGGGCCAATCAGATCCCCTTCGGCAACTTCGTCATCGCTAGTGCATCCGCCCAGGATCAACAGTCCGGTAAGCAGAAAAGATAGTAATTTAAATGTTTGCATAATTCTCCCCGAATCGGTACGATTATCGACTTTCGGAGGCCACTTCTTCTTTCAGTCGGTGCAGATTTTTTTCAAAATCTGAAAAGCCTCTGGATCTAAGCAGAAGCTTACCTTCTGGATCAACGTAGGCCACACCCTCTGAATATACAAAGATTCTTTTTACTTCAAGAGGAAGTTGTGTATATTTTCTGCTGGAGGGATTTAGAAAACTAAGATAATTCTTTCGTACGAGCAGGAATTCCTCTTTTTCTGTGACATAAAACAGATCATCGCGGATTCCCACATCGTATTCCGGGCCCTTCCGATTGGGAAGGTTCACCATCTGAAGCTTATAATTCCCGGCTGCGCCGGTATACATAAATACAGCCGGATCTCCTGAGAACAGGCTTTCTGCCTGCAGTTGTTCATTTTCATCATTCTGTAAAAAATCTCTTGGAACAGATCCAAACAGTTTTGGGCTGGCTACCCCTTCAATGAACAGATCCGGTCGGCCGGTGCCGGTGTAATAGTAAAGGTTGTAATAGCCGGCTTCTCCGTAGAATATCCATATGGATCCCGATGGCAGGCTCACCAGATGAAATCGGTTCTGAACCTTCTTGAACTTTTCCTTGAACGCGCCCCGGGGTACAACCATGGCTGTTTTCGCTTCCGGGATATCTCTCAGATATAGATGCTTACCGTCGGAGAAGTAGATCTTATCGCCGGTATCTGTGAGCGCAGGTTGATTCTCGCAGTCGGTCTCCAGGATGTCTGGCTGCACATTGCCCTGCATGATCTGGATTAGATCGTAGCTGCATTTACCTTCGCTGCCCGGTCGATTTCTGTACTCTGCAAGAGCCGTCTTTCCGGAGTAAGAAAGAATGATTTGATCCGGCTTCTGTGGAAGTCCCACTTCCTTTACAATTCCCAGGCTACGATAGGTAAGCTTTCCGTTTTCATACCAGGCAAATGCGGTATGATCCAGGCTCACGGCAAAAACCCGGTCTGCAGGTTTCTCAGACAGTGTAATAGAATGCTCTTCATTGTTGCTCTGAATGAGCTGTTCAATTTCAGCGCTGGTTTCTTTGAAGCGTCCTGCCTGGATCTGCTGCTCCAACCTCAAAACGGTCTCTTCCGGAGACTCGGTACACTGCAGCAGCGATAGAATGGGCAGCATGGAGATGAAAACAGGCATTGCAAGGCGGGCGATGCGCGGAAAAGGCAGTAGTCCTGGCAGCATGAGACCGGTTTAGAACAGGCCCCCAGCGGGTGAACGATTTTTCTACTCGCCTGCACGTACCGCTATAGAAATGAGACCATATGGCAGCTAGCTGGATGGATAAAGCCTACAGAGAACGGATTCATTGTGATTCTGTGAATAAAGGCCAGGATGGAACGGAAATCTATGTCCTGGGCTGGGTATTTCGATACCGGGATCAGGGAGGACTGATCTTTATTGATTTGAGGGACCGATCCGGCATTGTTCAGCTGGTATTTGACCGCTCAGAAATTGAAGACCAGTTTGATCTGGCTTCCACAATCCGCAGTGAATTTGTGCTGGCCGTGCATGGAAAAGTACGACTTCGCGCTAAAGAGGCCATCAACCCGTCCTTGAATACCGGTGAAGTAGAGATTCTGGTTCGGGACTTCGAGATTTTGAGCAAATCCCAGGCTCTTCCCTTTCCTCTGGATGAATATGCAGACGTAGGAGAGGAAACCAGACTGAAATATCGCTATCTGGATATGCGAAGGGAAGAGTTGAGAGATGCCATGGTAATGCGCTCTCGACTTAACCAGGCCATTCGTGCCTATCTGGAAGAGCGTCAGTATCTGGAAGTGGAAACTCCGGTGCTCAACAAATCCACTCCAGAAGGGGCCCGGGACTTTCTTGTACCAGCCAGGCTTTCACCAGGTAAATTCTATGCATTGCCTCAATCTCCTCAGATCTTCAAACAGATTCTGATGGTAGGCGGCCTGGAACGTTATTTTCAAATAGTGAAGTGCTTTCGCGATGAAGACTTTCGCGCAGACAGACAGCCAGAGTTCACGCAGCTGGATATGGAGCTAAGCTTCGTAGACGAAAATATGGTAATGGATGAACTGGAAGGTCTGTGGACCAGTGTTCTGAAATCTGTATTCGACGTTAAACTGAATACTCCCTTTCCGCGGATGAGTTATCATCAAGCGATGGAAGACTATGGTTCTGACCGTCCGGATCTTCGCTTCGAAATGAAACTTGTAGATGTTGCTGACATTGCGAAGAGATCCAACTTTGGAGTTTTCAAAAAAGCCCTGGAGTCCGGCGGCAGAGTAAAAGCGCTCTGTGTTCCAGGAGGGGCCAAACTTTCGCGTAAAGACATCGACGACCTTACGCACTGGGTGCAGACCGATTATCGTGCAGGCGGACTGGCCTGGCTGAAGCATGAAAAAGAAGGACTGAAATCTGTTATCTCTAAATTCTTTGAAGCGGATCAATTGGAAGAGCTGGCAAAGGCGACAGGTTCAAAAGAAGGCGATCTGATTCTCTTTGGAGCAGACAAAGAGTACATCGTTCATGCTACCCTGGGCGCCCTTCGACTGCGACTGGCCAAGCAATTGAATATGATTCCAGAAGATACCTATGCGGTAACCTGGATTACAGACTTTCCTCTATTTGATAGAGATGAAAACGGTGAGCTCTACAGTGTGCATCATCCTTTTACCGCACCCGTGGATGAAGACATGGCCATCCTGGAAGATCCAGATCGCTTCAAAAAAGAAGGGGATAAGATCCGAAGTCGTGCCTATGATCTTGTAATCAATGGCAGCGAAGTAGGTGGCGGATCCATTCGTATTCATAGATTCGATGCTCAGATGACCGTACTCAATGCTCTGGGAATTTCGCAGGAAGATGCAGAGGATCGATTTGGCTTTTTGCTCAATGCCCTTCGCTACGGAGCGCCCCCGCACGGTGGTATTGCCTTTGGCCTGGACAGAATCATGATGCTTTTTATGGATCGGGAATCCATCCGGGATGTAATCGCATTTCCCAAAACTCAGCGAGGAACCTGTTTAATGAGCGATTCCCCATCCACGGTGGAAATCAAGCAATTGCAGGAATTACGTCTGCGTTCTCTGGCCGGTGGCTCCGGTTCTTGATGGTGCAAAAACCGGCCAGACTACAAAACCCCGGAGTTCTGTACTAGAATTGCGACCCGAAATACCGGGAAAATATCTTGCCTTCTTCCAAAAGGCCCCTTTCACTGAGCCCAATTGCATGAGGCTTGCGTTTCAACACTTCTACAATAGAAAGGCTGTCTGCTGAACCTTATGGAGGTCCGCTTCCAGTTCGATAACCCGGAATTGTTTCGATCCCTCTGTGGCATTGCCGATGGAAATGTACCCTCTCTGGAACGAATTCTGGATGTTCAACTCATTCCTCGTGGAAATGGATTTCTCATTCAGGCTCAAGAGCAAAAGTCTGTGGAGCTGGCCACCAGATTGTTTGAACGGATCTCCCATGATTATGATCACAGACCCAGGCATCGTATCGAAGAATTTGATCTGAAATATATCTATTCCATGTTACAGAAGAAAGAACAGAATGCGGACGGGTCAGACATTACCTATCTGCCAGACGAGCTTGCCAATGGGAGCGAGAGCCATGGCCTGGATGAGCAATACGATAACCAGAATGGCGGCCAGCGTTCCAGAGCCATGTCTTCCGGGCCTATGGATCAAACCGATCACGATGATATGGAACCTTCCGAGGCCCTGGATAGCACCAGACAGAAGGTTTATGTTACTGCTCGCGGTAAACCTATATATCCCAGAACTCATCGTCAGGCAGCCTATCTGGAATCGATTCAAAAGAACCCGGTAACAATATGTCTGGGACCGGCAGGAACGGGTAAGACTTTCCTGGCTATCGTTCTGGCCTGTAGAAAGCTACTGGACGGAGATGTAGATCGCATCATTCTCACCAGACCTGCCGTGGAAGCCGGAGAAAGCCTGGGATTTCTGCCCGGAGATCTGAATCAAAAAGTAGATCCCTATCTTCGTCCCGTATACGATGCTTTATATGAATGCCTGGGTATGGAAAAGGTTCATAGCATGATTGCAGCTCGAAAGATCGAGATTGCTCCGCTGGCCTACATGCGAGGTAGAACTCTGAATCAGGCCATGGTGGTGCTGGATGAAGCTCACACGATCGAGAACGTGGCTGCCGATCACCTGGGGCTGAATATCTCGGCGGGCCAGGTTCGCTATAACCTGAACCGGCTCTACAACGATCGAACCAACAAGGGGATGCTTGTCCATTTTGGTCTCCGGGATGCCCAGCAGGAGGCATTCATGTGCCAGATGGCGGCGGACGAGTTCTTTGGCGACCTGTTCGCCTGGCGCGAGGAGCATGCCGAGGAGAATGGCCGGATCGATGCTCCCCGCCAGTTCACCAACCGACTCAGCCCTGCCCTTTCCAAGCTGGCCACCACGATCCGCCGCCATGGTAAACAGATTGAGGAACCGGCTGCCCGGCAAGACCTGGTTTCAATGCACCAGAGACTGAGCCTCATTGCAGACTCTCTCGATCAATGGAACCGCCAGGATCTGCCGGGAATGGTCTACTGGGTCGAGACCTCCACGGGCCGCCGCCGGCGGA
>JBHIXQ010000094.1:0-7313 GCA_041984705.1 Leptonemataceae bacterium
TCCTCAAGTCGAGGCTCAGCTGATTCACTTGCTGTGACGGCGCTTAACCGAGTATGAGTTGGTTCATTTTCTAGAGCGAAAGCGACGCTTCCAGCAATATTCCATTCTGAACTTACGGGGGCATCGCCACGCATGACATCACCGATCAAGTGGTAGTTTTTCCACGTATCGAGACTTTCATTATCGTGAGCGATCGTTTGTAACAACGATTTATCGACCACTTCGCCATCCATAAGCGCTGAAAGCTTTTCTTTGTCAGCCATTATTTTCACCATGTTTATTGCTCATTATCGGTTACAAAAGCGGTTTAATCCGCTTTTCGACCGCTTCACGAGCACGGAAGATACGAGAACGCACCGTACCAACGGGGCAATCCATGACTTCGGCGATCTCTTCGTAGCTTAAACCTTCCAGCTCTCGCAACGTCATCGCAGTTTTTAAATCTTCAGGCAACGCCTCTATCGCATTAAACACCGCCTGCTTCAACTCTTTGGACAGCGTAATGTTTTCAGGGTTCGATATTTCTTTTAATGCATTGTTAGTTTCGTAAAATTCAGCGTCTTCAGCATCAGCGCCAGCTCCGCCACCTGCAGCAGGTGCTCCGCCAGCCGCTACAGCCACGGGCGCGGCGGTAGAGATACCGAATTTTTCTTCCATTTTCTTTACCAGCTCAGCGGCTTCTACAAGTGTGAGCTGGCCAATTTGCTCTAGCAATGCGTCTGTAGACATTGTTGACTCCTTCTTTCGATTCCTTCCTGGACAATCTTTACGTTTTGATTAGCTGTTTTGGTTTTTCTCCGCCACAGCGTTGATGCCTCTTGCAAGGGAGGCCATAATCTCGTTGATACCGGTAGCGATCTTCTGAGCCGGCGTGTTCAAGCCACGTCCAATAATGGTAAGCAGCTCTTCTTTCGTAGGCAGATTTGCAATCTGCTTCACACCGGACTCATCTAGTATCTGTCCGTCAAAGAAGCCACCCTTGAGCTGGATCTTCTGGTTCGCTTTGCTTTTCTCAACGAGTACTTTGGCCACTGCTGGCATCTGTTCACTGGCGAAAACTGCGGCTACGGGCCCTTTCAGCTGTTCTTTCAAGCCGTCCAGAGCCCCGCCGAATTTTTCATCACCAGCCAGTGCGCGAATGAACAGCCGGTTTTTTACAACCTTTACCCGGCCCTGCTTCTCTCGCACTTCTCTACGAAGCTCGGTCAGCGCATCCACCGTCAGACCTGAATAGGTGGTGAGGATGAAATGCTCATGTTCGCCGAGTATTTTCGTAATGTCTGATAATTTCTGTTCTTTTATTGGCGCAGCCATTTGGATCTCCTTTCCTTTGCAGAGGGTCTTACAGGGTTCGCGTATTAATTCGCACGCCCGGGCCCATGGTCGGTGCCAGGAAGAAGCTGCGTACATACTCTCCCTTCGCATCCGACGGCTTATCTCGCATAATGGATTGGTATACCGTCTTGATATTTTCCTGTAGCTGATCAGGGCTAAAGGATACCTTTCCCACGGGCAGATGAACTACGCCGCTCTTATCGGCTTTGTATTCCAGCTGTCCGCCTTTCAGATTCTTTACAGCCGCAGCCACATCCTCGGTGACAGTTCCAGCCTTGGGCTTGGGCATGAGGCCCTTTCGTCCAAGGATGGGACCCAGTTTACCCAGGTCCTTCATCATGTCGGGAGTAGCTACGCAAGCATCGAAATCAGTCCATTTTTCGGATTGGATCTTATCGATCATATCCTGAGCACCTACAAAATCAGCTCCCGCTTCTTTTGCTTCTGCATGCTTATCCTCTTTGGCAATTACCAGTACGCGAACTGCTTTACCGGTTCCATGAGGAAGCTTCAAAGTGCCTCGAACATTCTGCAGAGATTTGTAGCCAACCTTGATGGCCGCCTCTACAGTACCGTCAAATTTAGTATAACTTACTTCTTTTAGCAGATTTATGGCTGAGCCCAGGTCTTGAGCCTGAGATCGATCCACTTTTTCTGCAGCAGATTTCCATTGCTTACCGCGAAACATATTAGTCCTCCACCTCTACGCCCATTGAGCGACAGGTTCCTGACAGGATAGCGATTGCTGAATCCATGTCATGACAGTTCAGATCTTTCATCTTGATCTCTGCGATCTTCTCCAGCTGGGATCTCTTGATGGATCCGGCTTTGGTTTTACCAGCCGTAGCGGAACCGCTTTTGATCCCCATTTCCTTCTTAATTAGAAGAGGAGCCGGGGGTGATTTGGTGATAAAAGTAAAACTGCGGTCTGCATATACCGTAATCACCACTGGCAGCTTGATTCCCACCTGGTTCTTGGTCTTCTCATTGAACTGCTTGCAGAATTCCATGATGTTCAGACCGTGCTGACCCAGAGCCGGTCCTACAGGAGGGGCTGGGTTTGCTTTGCCTGCTTCTACCTGCAGCTTAATCTGTGTTACTACTTTCTTTTGTGCCATCTTTTGATGCCTTTGCCTTCTGGCCCGATCTTAAAATGATTTCTTGCCGGAAACCCGGCCTTCTATCTCAATCTGCCTTATATATAGTAAAAAAACTCCCTGCTCTTCATCGCTGCTTCGATCAACCTACGTTCGAAGCAACCTGCAAGTAATCCAATTCAACCGGCGTTGCCTGACCGAAAATCTCTACCTTGACTCGCAGTCTTCCCTTATCGGGCATAATCTCATCAACGGTTCCTGTGAAGTTGGCAAAAGGGCCATCCACAATCTTCACAGTCTCACCAACCTGGAACAGCATTCTGGTCACCGAGCTTTCCTCTTCTTCCGAGGACTGCTCTGTGTTCATCAGACTGCGCACTTCGTCTTCTGTAAGAGCCTGAGGCTCCGGGGAACCGACAAAGCCAGCTATGGAAGGCAGGTTCCCGATAAGTATTCGCAGATCATCGTCCAGCTCCAGCTCGGCCACAATGTAACCGGGCATGAACTTCTTCTCTACGACCCTTTTTTTACCCCCCTTCATCTCGGCAACTTTGATTGTGGGGATATTGATCTGCCCTATTTTGTCGGCCATACCTCGAGCCTGAACCATCTTCTCGATGTTCGTCTTGGCCTTCTTTTCATGGCCCGAATATGTCCGAATCACGTACCACTTCATGGCTATTATGAGCCCAATTCTACCAGGGCATTGAACACCAGCTCGAACAGGTGATCGATGCCATATAGAAACATAGAGGCCACAACCACTGCGCCCAGCACCACGATGGTAGAGTTCAGTACTTCTTCCCTGGTGGGCCACACTACATTGCGCAATTCTTCGCGGCTTTCTTTTATGAACTTAATCATGGATATAACCTACTTTGCAGGCCGGGAGAGGATCGAACTCTCATCAAGGGTTTTGGAGACCCCCATTCTAGCCATTGAACTACCGGCCTGGACACGGGTTCAGGCGCCTACGGCTCTGAGCCCTCTACCAGGCTTGAACTGGTGACCTCATCCTTACCATGGATGCGCTCTACCAACTGAGCTAAGAGGGCATTCTCCCGCCTGCGGCCCTCTTCTATAGGAAAAGAGACGCAAGATGAACACATCTTTTGAACTGTGGCCCTAGGTCAAGGGGAATTCAGAAATTTGGCTGTACGGGATAGGGCCCTGTGAAAAATCCGGCCAAATTCCGGCGAAAACTCCGGCAAATCCGGGCGGGATTCCCCGGGCATGAAATAGTATCCCGGAAGCAGGAAGTCGCACCGAGTGCGGTAACAGATAATACCGGTAGATTCCAGATCCATCCTCCATCCGGGACCGAAATGCAACCCGGGCCACCCGAAGCTTTTCGATGCTTCGAATTGTTTATAAATAATATTTACACCCTGCATGAAATCCTGACGGTGCTTTTCATGTCCTCGATTGCCGAATTCTTACGAATCGATAATTTCTTCCGTCTGCGGCCCGCTGTGTCCATCCTGGCCTTTCTGATTCTATTCATTCTGCCCAATCCAGGCCGGGCCGAGCAAGGTGACTTCTCTATGAAGATTATGGGTGGTATCGGCCTGCGCACGGTACAGAGCACTGGTGAGCTATTTCTGGCAGCGCCTCTGGTTCCGGTCCTGATCAACCAGGGAAACTATGAATTCAATACAACCGGGCAAACCTTTCTTCTGGAAAGCAGCCAGGATACTCGTTTAAGAACTGAGCAGAACCATGCCCGTATTATCCTGGAATGGCTGGTAGACGACGATGATTATCTGGGCCTGAACGTGGGGCTGGGATACCTGGAAAGCGATAATGAATGCATTCAATGGTGCGGCGAAGCAACGGAAAAGGCTATCCAGTTTCAGCTTTTCCAGCCAGGGGCGGATCAAACCAGGCTATTACAGGATTTAATAATCCTTCAGGCCATGCGGCCAGAGCTGGACGGCAGGAAGTATCAGACTCTGCAGTTTCAGTTCGGATTCAATATCTATCTAAATCCGGGAGGATTCTGGAACCCTTATCTCGGGTTAACCCTGGGTATCGGACCTTGCGCTTCGGAATGCTTTCTGAGCAGCCGTGCGGCCCCTGTTCTGGGGCTGCAACTGGGGTCCGGCATGGTTATTGTGGATCTTCGAGCCGAATACGGATTCGAAGGGTTCATGAATGTCTCCGGCGCCTCTCCCACCCCGGATCCGTTGCCCACCGCCCTTCTGGGCATCGGACTCAGGTTTTGATCTCATCGAGACCCTGGCGGCGGATAATCCCTATTCCCTCATACCAGATGTTCCACGCTGCCCGGGGCAGGATTCTCCCGATATTGTGGTTGCTACAGGGGACATCCATCACTGTATTAAATTGTCCGGAGTAATTCCGGCAGTAGAAATCATTTGCCCCAGACCAATACTATGAAGCATCATCAGATCCCCGTTCTACTTATTGCAATTTCCTCTATATTAATCACAGAATCTCTGGCAGCTCAAAGTCTACCATCTCCCTGGAGCCTGAGAGCTTCCATTGGCTACGGCCAATTCACCGAGGAGAGCCCCGCCGATTCTGCTGGATTGCAGCATCTGAACAATCCCTCCTCCGATCCCACTCTAAATACCCTGGGCACATTGGCCGCAGCAGAATCCTTGAGCCAGAGAAAGGAAAGGGTGAAAGAGAGCCATATCCGCTTTGGTGCGGAGTATCTCATAGGCGAAAGTCGAATGTTTGGCCTTACCGTTGGATTGAACTACGAATCTGCAAGCACCACATGTCTGGCCAATTGTGGAGAGTTCAATACAGCCTATTCGCTGGCACTGGCCAATTCAGGAAGCTCCAGCAGTCAATTCAGCGGAGTCTCCAGCCTGGCATTTCAGACCATTCTTCCGGTGCTGGAGCAATTGCGTCGGCCGGACAGCTACAGCTACATCATGATTGATTTTGGCTTCAACTGGCATATTATCCCGGAAGGCCAATGGGATCCGTATGTTGGCTTTGGCCTGGGCCTGGGGGCATGCATTGGGGACTATCAATGCGAAGCGCTAAAAATTGCTCCTCGCCTGGGTACAAGATGGAATCGCAGCGAAGGATACTATTTCTTTGCCGAACTGGAGTATCAAACCAAGGTGTTTACAAACAGAGATGCAGGGATTCGTATTCTTAGCGAACCAGTAATCAGTCCCGCATTGCACCTGGGAGTGGGCTGGAACCTTTAGATGATTTAAATGACCTACGAAAAGGCTCGTAGATGCGACGCTGCTTTCGCACGGGCAAAAACATCGACCTGAACGTGTGCCATAGCATCACTCTGTATAGATGCTGTGCGCACGATTCAACAGGCTTTCCAGAATCTCCTGGGTCTTTTTCTTGATTTCAGGGTCCTGAATTCCCAGAAGCAAAAACTTCATCTGACTTCGCATGCTTTCCAGTTGATCCACCTGGTTCAGTAGCAGCCTGACCTGGCTCCAGATGGATTGAACAGCCTTCATTAATGGTGCAGGTCCCTTCTTTACTCTGTTTACAAAATCATTTAGCAGTAACTGGATGCGATCATAGCGCAGCATTGCATCGCGAAATCCGGAAAGCTTCTCATGAGAAGTCTTTAACTGCATTGCAAGATGATATAGTTCATCCTCTGCGCGAAGAGATGGATTTTTTTGAAGTTTATTCTCCAGGTTTCGCAGCGGCACTACCAGCTTTTCGTTTTCACTTAGATTCTGCAAAAATTGGCGATAGCCCTGCTGATCGCCAGCTTTTTGAAACTTCGCAAGCTGAGCTCTTATTTCTGTATAGCGAGCAAAGTTAATCAAAGGTTGCGGTTTCGCAGGTTCGCTGACAGACGCAGCAGATGGCACTGGCTTTTCCTGGGTCGGCGAAGGTGCGGCGCTGGCTGCAGAGCCTGATTTTGCCGGAAACCCATCGGACGGTTCCAGCTTACCATGCACAGCCAGGTCGTTTCCGAAATTGGCCAGAAGCTCCTCAATCAGATACTGATCTTCCTCCGGCCATTGAATAGCCGGGCCACTGCTTTTGGGAACGGCATTGGTCTTTACACCACCGGAAGCCATCTTCTGCTCAGCTTCGCCGGCTGAGTCAGCCGTGGAAGCCGGCGCACTGGATGTTTCCTGGGAGGATCCAGTGAAATTCTTGGGAAAGGCAGCTGGCTCCAGTTTCTCGTGGACATCCAGATAGTTTCCAAACTTGTTCAGTATCTCCTGAATTAATGGCTCTTCCTTTTCTGCCAGAGCCGGTGCAGTCTTTCCAGTAACCTTTCGCGCCGGCGCAGTGCCGGACGAGTTCAACTTCTCCATCGAGTACGCCAAGTCCGACCGCTCGATCGAGCTCCTTCGCAGGGTCAAGGAGGCCGGCCGGGTCGCCAAGACCGGGATCATGGTCGGCATCGGGGAGCGGGACGAGGAGGTCCTGGACCTCATCGACGAGGTGCTCGAGGCGACTGGTCGCCACGACGGCCCCGACGCGGGCGATCCCTGCGACATCCTGACGATCGGCCAGTACCTCCAGCCGACTCGCAATCACCTGCCCATCGACCGCTGGGTCACCCCCGAGCGGTTCGACGAGTTCAAGGCCGAGGGGCTCAGACGGGGCTTCAAGGTCGTCGAGAGCGGGCCGCTGGTGCGGTCGAGCTACCACGCCGACCACCAGGCCGACGTGCTCAGCACGATCGAGGAAGAGCGGGCCAGGCGGGCCTGAGCGCCTCTGGTCCGTGCCGGTAGTCTCTTGGCGGTCATGCCTCAACGCGACCGCGATGCATTCTGGGCGACCATCCCCCTGCGCGGCAGGGTGCTGTTCTTCGGCGCGGTGTTCTGTACGTTCGCGCCGGGCATCGTGCTCCCGACCCGTCTCGCCGAGTCGCCGGGTGTCCCCGGCGTCGTCGTTGCCCTCATC
>JBHIXQ010000095.1:0-285 GCA_041984705.1 Leptonemataceae bacterium
TCAAACTGTATCTGAGCCCTATTACCTGATCCTGGATCGTGCAGTCAAAGAATACTTTTTGCCGGATGGAGACAAATCCGAAGGGCTGCGATTGCTTCAGGAAGCCTGCTATGAAAATGATGATAGCCCCGACCTGCTCTGTTACAATGCCGGTGTGCTTCTGTTACGCGAGAATCGACCCGGAGAGGCACTGGAATACTTTGAGAAAGCTAGAGCTCTGCACGACATCCCTCTGTACAGAACTGCAGTTCGCACAACTGAGCTTCAACTGGACAGAATGGGCGA
>JBHIXQ010000095.1:295-7289 GCA_041984705.1 Leptonemataceae bacterium
GACTATACAGAAAGGGCCGATGCTCTTATCGCAGCCTGTAGAAAAAGAGAAAAACAGGCGGCGAATCTAATACGACAGGCCCTGGAGCAAGAATCGGAAGTAAGACTGAGACAATTCGCTTCGCAGCCCTTGATGGAGGAATGTTTGAGATCAGTGGGCTCCGAGCAGGTGAATGATCTGATATCCAGAATGGAGAAAGTCCGTCAGGAAATGCCCGATTACCAGGCCCAACTAAGGGAAATCGAGCTAAGTCAGCATCCACTGAACAGACTCTGGAACCCGTTCTGGAAATATGGGCAGAATCCGGGAGGCTTTCCGGCCGTGGAAGCCTGGGCTGCAACACTGGATGCGGCCAGAAGAGGATCTGCGTCTGGCGCAGAGGGAGCCGCCAGACGATTCTTTTCGCTTCCGGAACTGCGAGGAAGTGACCAGGGAGTGGCATTACGTCGCGCAGGGGCATTACTCATTCTTCAGGATCCTTTTTTCGACGGAGTTCGCAGCGGAGGATTAAAAGCGCTGGCCCAATCAAATCTGTAGGTCTCGACTCCGATAATCTCTTCATGGAAGGGAAAACCGGCGAAGATCTGAATCAGCAGGAAAGAAACACCATCCAGAAGGCTCTGGAATTGTCTCAAAGTGATCCAGGTGGTCCCCGGGCTCCGGGCGAAAAGGTGGTGAATCTGAATGTATATCGAATTCAGAAGGCCCTGCGCCAGGAAGGATTCGATCTGGTTCGCGACGATACCGGGAAATTGACCCTGGTTCTTCGAGTAAATAAGGATGTGCGAGTCTGAGCCCCGCTCCCGGCTCAGCGGACCGAACAATAGAAATTCAGCGGAGATCAGAATCCTGCCGGAGCGAGCACTAGAATCGGCGCAAAGCGAATACTGGAAACGCAGCCCAACTGAGAAGCATATCTCACGCGGACGTAGACGAAAGGCCTGGCTTAATACAGATCAGTGGCCAGCCTCCAAAAGAACTTCCACCTCAAGCAGCCAGCAAATCCTTAAAATCCATAGCAATTCGATCCAGCCAGACGGTATCTCTGGTGATTAAAAATAGCTGAGTGTTCCCTTCGTAGATCATTATCAATTGTCTTGCCAGTTTTTCCGGTTCCGCATCCAGCTTCCCGGATTTAGAAACCTCTCGAAAATAGTCACCGAGCAAATCCAACCATTCCTCCAGCATGGATTTCAGCAGCGGCTGAAAGCTGTTTCCATGGCTCGGGGTTTGAGCGGAGAAATTCGCCAGAGGGCATCCATAGAAGGACTGGTTGCGAGCCTGGCGTTTCAATATCTGTACCCAGCTTTCAACCATGGCCACCGGATCCTTCTTCCTGGTAAGGGTGCGTAGTAGATCCATCACCTGGGCCCCTCTGGTCTGAATATAGGCTCGACCCAGATCTTCTTTGGATTCGAAATGTAGATACAGACTTTGCTTATGGGCGCCGGCTTCGTCCAGCACACGGTTGATTCCTGTAGCCTCAAATCCCTGCTCATAGAATAGACGATCCGCAGCTTTACGAATTCGAATCTCCGGCTTTTCCGCCGGCCCTCCCGAAGGGTTCTTTCCTGATGGTTTTCGGGCCATGGGAAGACCGGAATATTTTTAGACCAATCTGTCTATTTTTTTCTGGACTTTTTTAACCCGGATATGTCATCTCCATAAATAGACAGACTGGTCTATTTATGGAGGATCGAGATGAAACGATTGGAACTTGTGAAAAAGGGCATCCTGGAATGGAAAGAAGTGCCAGATCCCGCGATCGTAGAAAATGGTCAGGCCATAGTGGAACCGGTAGCTGTGGCCCGGTGCGACCTGGATTTACCTATAATTCAGGGAAAAACTCTCTTTAGACCTCCTTTTCCTGTAGGGCATGAATTTGTGGGTCGTGTGCTGGAACTGAGCCAGGATCTTCAAAGCGAAGAAAACTCGGGCCTGCAACCGGGAGCTCTCGTGGCGGTTTCCTTTCAAATATCCTGTGGCCACTGCAATCCATGCCACAAAGGTCTGACCAAGAGTTGCGAATTGGTGCCTCCCACGGCTGGCTTTGGTATGCCTCCCGGAGCTTCACATTTTGGCGGAGCACTTTCGGAGCGAATACTGATTCCCTATGCGAAACAGATGTGTATACCCCTTCCGGAATCCCTGGATCCGGCATCCGTGGCCAGTCTAAGCGATAACATCGCAGAGGCGGACAAACTGATTGGCCGATTTATTCCCCGGCTGAAGGATCAAAGAATTCTAATTCTGGGGGGAATGGCAGCCAGCATTGGGATCTATTCGGCCCTGTACGCGAAACAGATGAGCTCCAATGAAATACTTTATATGGATGATGATACCACGAATCTGGAACTGGCGCAAAAGCTCGGGATTCAATGCCTGGAAGCTGCCGGTTTTAAGAAATCCCCGGGAAGATTTGATCTGGTAGTGGATGCCAGTGCCAGCGAAAAGGCCTGGGATACGGGACTGCGGTCGGTTGCCCCGGGCGGCTTATTTAGCTCGGCCTCTATATTCTGGACCAACAGACTTCAGATTCCATTTATGGAGCTCTATAACAATGAAGTAGAAATGCATCTGGGTCGCGTGAATTCGCTGGAAAGCATGCATCGAATGCTTCCCTCCATTGTTAAGGGCCAATTCACTCCTGGCGAAGTTGTAACCAGAAAGGCAGACTTTTCCGATGCAAAAGAAGCCTGGAGCGAACCGGGAATCAAATTGGTAATCGAGAAAAAGCCTGCCTGATCCTTTTTCAGGGAAAGATAAACTGTCCTTTGATCAATTCATAGCCTCGTTGCAGGGGCGGAGGAGCGTTTCCTATGGTGCACTGATCGCCTCCCAGGGAAGGCCAGCGTAGCTGCAACTTCGCCATATATCCAGTGCTATTCCAGAAGCATGTACCGGATTGTCCTGATGGAATATAGCGACTACCGGTGGCCGAAAGACTTTCGCGAAACTCATCTCTTCTGGTTTCGTATTCTCCATAGGCCGTAGAATCTGTTTCTGGCGGCTGAGCTATAGAGAAAAAGAAGTGACCGATCTTATCCATCTGAATTCTACATCGCACCAGTCCATCCTGGCCCAATATCTCGTGCTGAATTCTTGCATCTGGATAGCTCTTTTTCAAAGACCGTCCAACGTTGATACAGCTTTTTGATAGATCAGACCTTGCAATCATATCTGGACTCAAAGACGCTGGCTGCGGCTCCGGCGAAGATGCGCATCCAGAAGTGAGAAACAACAAAAAAGCAATGCATGGTACTGTGATTATTCCTGCCCTATGATTCTGTAATTCTTGCCTCTGCATCCTTGCTCCTTGATAACGAACACCAGTTCTGATTCGCAGCACCCTGTTGCTGATCTGAAAGCCTGCAAGTTAAAAAATTAAGTTTTCATGGGCCAGAGTTATGTTCGGAACCCGGCTAATTCCCGGAACTCCATCTTCTAATTCCCGGAACTCCATCTTCTAATTCCCGGAACTCCATCTTCTAATTCCTGGCTTCGCGCTTTCGCGACATCGCAGAATCAATTAGAAATCTGAAAGGTCCCGTATTCGAAAATGAGTATGGCTATTGCGGTCCACTGCCCTCTACTTCTGGAAGTTCTTTCAACGATTCTGTCTTTTGTGGAGCAACTCAATGCCACTTTTGCAATTTTTAAGACGATTCTACTTTGCCAGAATCAGATTCATTTGTATCTTCAATCAATGCCCTACGAAGACTCTGCTCCGGAAGAAGAAAGACGCTACCAGGGTAATGGGTCCCTTCGGCTGGCCACTGGCATTGTAATTCTGGAACTAATAATACACATCTTTCGCATCAATGGATGGCTGCCCGATTTCATAGTGGGTGTCATTCCCAGAACAGAAAAGGGAATCCTCGGTATTCTTTTTGCTCCGTGGCTCCATGGAAGCTGGATCCATCTATTTTCTAACTCTGCCCCCCTTTTTCTTTCTGTATGGGGTACCTGCTACCTTTATCAAAAGATCCGCTTTCGAGTGCTGATTGTCAGTATGATCGCTCCAGGCCTGGCCGTCTGGTTCTGGGATGATCCCTCCATGCACCTGGGCGCCAGCGGCTGGGTCTATGCTCTCCTGGCTTTCATTTTCTGGTCCGGCCTGCTCAGACTGCATCCGCGATCCATCGCTCTTTCGCTAATAATTGTATTTCTGTACGGTGGAATGATCTGGCGCATCCTTCCCCTTGAGGAAGGCATCTCCTGGCAATCGCATCTGGCCGGTGCGATCACCGGTTTCATACTGGCTATATTTTACAAAAGAGTGCCTGTGGATTTAGAGCCAGATGCACTGGAAGAGGAGATGGCATTGGATACCCATGAGCATCCGGAGAACCTGGAATATGGAAATAGAGAATGGTGATTCTGCCAGAGTTAGAATCCCGGACCATGTCACCGTTCGCCAGCAGGGGAGCGGTTCCTGTTCGATATTACTTTATCTTGATTCGGAGGAGCCGGACAGGATGACCGCCGGGTGCAACGTGCCAGTTGTAATTATGATCCAATGTTAGTACAGCGTGGGCTAGCGCCCATGCGTTCCGGTTGGGCTGGGATTATTTCCTGGAGTCTGGAGAATCCACGCTATCTTTGATCCTTCGAATCCAATTAGCTATCTCCCCTATTTGAGCCATATCACCAGGATCCTTTATCAGGTTCTCCAGAAATTGCGCAAAGGAAGCGAACTGCATGGAAAGAGCGGTTCCTTTCATATGATGTAGCACTTTTTGTATTCTGGAAGGGTCCTTCGCATTGCGAGACTCCTCCATCATGGATAGATCTTTTTCCAGAGATACAATGGCTTCGCGCAAAAGCTCCTTCACCACTGCATAGTCCAGTCCCGTTTTCGCAGAAATCTGATCTACAATGCTTTCGGATTTATCCAGGCTGAGCCAGCGATTCAGGATATCCAGGAAATCCTTTCTCAAGAGGGGCTTGGATAGAAAATCATTCATTCCTGCCTCAAGACAGCGTTCTCGTTCCCGGTCCAGAGTAGCTGCCGTTACGGCGATGATAGGAACATTCTGGTTCCAGCGACGAATCTGTCTGGCCGCTTCGATTCCACTCATACCCGGCATATGGATATCCAGAAAAACCAGGTCCGGTTTCTTCTCCATAGTCTGCTTCAGGGCCTCCTCACCATTTCGCGCCTCGATAATCTGTATGCCGGGAAGCATGCTCTGTAACATATGCCTGGTCAAGCTCAGGTTCACCTGGTTGTCTTCTGCCACCAGAATCCTGTGTTGCTTGAAGGCTCTCTTCTGGACTCCCTTAGAAGTGTTCTCTCGAAATAGCCGTTCCAGACTCACCGGATCCATAGGTCGGGTAATCTTTTTGATCTTAAGGCCAGATATTGAATCTGGAATAAAAGGCATGTTATCGGTTAAGCGGCAGGTGAATAGAACTGTGGTATCTGAGCCGGCACTTTGCTGTAAAAAAGTCTTCAAACCTGCTCCGTAGAATTGCTCATCGATTATGATTAAATCAAATTGAATTGTAGCAAGCCTGGAGCCCAGTTCCTCCAGGTTGCGCACCGTCATTAAATCAAATCTTTGCGACTGAAGGACTCGGCTCATTGCCTGGATGCCGGTACTGCTACCCTCTGCAATGAGCACCTTTTCGATTCCAGAGGCCCAGTTAAATCTTCGCGGTTCGGAGTCCAGGACATGGACAGGTATGCTGAAAAAGAAAGTAGAGCCTTTCATCTTTTCGTCCATGAGCTGAAGTTCGCCTCCCATCAATTCTACAATTTGAGAGGCGATAGTGAGACCCAATCCTGTGCTGCTGTCAGCCGAATACTCTGTTCCGCGAAAGGCCTGGAAAATGTGATCCCGAATGTCCGGGGCAACTCCTGGTCCATTGTCCCGCACCGAGAAATGGATTATCTGCTTCGAGGAATCAAAGTCCAGTTTTAATTCCACATCTCCGCTGGAACTGAATTTCACAGAGTTGCCCAGTAAATTCACCAGAACCTGCTTCAGTCGGGTTGCATCCACATAGAGAAGCGAAGGAAGCATGGGATCCAGATTCAGGTGTAATTCCAGACCCTTTTGATGCGCCTGATAGACAACTGTATCCAGCGCCTGCCTGGCAAGATCCCAGGGATCGGCTTCCACCGGCATCAGTTGCATCTTTCCCGCATCCAGCCTGGAGAAATCCAGTACGTTGTTAACTACACTCAATAGTAGCTTCGCCGATTCGTGTGCGAACTCAGCATACTGACGGGCCGGACTCCCGAGATCCGAATCCGCCAGCAACTCTGAAAAGCCAATAATACCGTTCAGCGGAGTGCGAAGCTCATGGCTCATATGGGCCAGGAATCGACCTTTTGCCTGCACGGCGATTTCGGCTTTTTCCCGGGCTTCTTCCAGTTCCCTTTCTGCTCTTTTGCGCTCGGTTATATCGCGCTGAACACCAAAATGACCGACAATGCGTCCCCCATCATCGTACATGCAGATATAGTCTCCTTCCACCCAGAATGGCGTGCCGTCCATTCTTCGCTCATCGGTTTGCAGAATGGCCTGTCCATTATCAAACAACTCTCGCCAGACCTGCTTACCATGGAGTTCGTCATGCCTGAAAAAATCAGCAGGAGTTAGTCCAAGAAGTGACTCCTCGCCAGCCCCGTATTGATCCAGCATGGCCTGGTTCACCTTGGTGATCCGTTGATGAGAGAAAACATAGTCCAGGGTGGACTCTTTATCTATGGTGTCGTTCCAGGTCACAGGCTCATCCAGCATCATAAAGAAGAAACCGGCCAGGGAATTACGAAAGAATAACTCAAACCGTTGATTGCTTTCCTTGATTTGCATCTCTGCCTGGATTCTTTCGGTTACATTTCGCACAGTGCATATGATCTGTAGGCCGTCTCTGGGACATGTATGCCTGGCCGTTACCATATTGAACCATTGCCGGCCAGTAGGCAGATCCAGATGATAATCGGCAAAACTACGCTTACCTGTATCTGCAGTTCTTTGAACAG
>JBHIXQ010000096.1:0-6939 GCA_041984705.1 Leptonemataceae bacterium
CATACGGCCCGGGCCATTGCCGAGGAAAACCGGATTCCTTTGCTATCGGGCACGGAGCTCCTGACCACCACCCGGGCGGCTCTGGAGGCGGCTCGTCAAATTGGCTTTCCCGTGATGGTCAAGAGCACAGCCGGAGGCGGCGGCATAGGCATGCGATTGTGTGCCAATGAAGAACAACTGGAGCGCGAATACGAATCTGTGCGGTCCCTGGGCAAAAATAACTTTGCCGATGACGGTGTATTCATTGAAAAGTTCATCGCACAGGCTCGCCATATTGAGGTTCAGATTTTTGGCGATGGACGCGGACGAGTACTGACGATTGGAGAGCGCGATTGCTCTGCACAGCGCCGGAATCAAAAAGTAATCGAAGAAACACCGGCCCCCGGCATTAGCCAGGAAACACGGGCAGCGATGCTTCAGGCAGCCAGCACACTTTGCTCTGCGGTCCATTACGAATCCGCAGGAACCGTTGAATTTCTATATGATGAAACCAGTGCAGAATTCTATTTTCTCGAGGTAAATACGCGCCTGCAGGTTGAGCATGGAATCACGGAACTGGTAAGCGGTATCGATCTTGTGGAGTGGATGATTCGTCAGTCCGCGGGCGACGAGGACTTCTTGCCGAAGCAGCTCCCTGTATCATCCGGACATTCGATTCAGGTGCGACTGTATGCGGAAGATCCTGTGTACAACTTTCGACCATCCGCTGGGCGATTGGATCAGGTGCATTTTCCAGAAGGCCCCAGGGTGGACCACTGGTTAAGCGATGGACTGGAGGTCTCCACACATTACGATCCATTGCTTGCTAAACTGATGGTGCATGGCCCTACGCGAAACGATGCCCTGAAGGTCATGAAGTCTGCCCTGGAGCGAACGAGACTATATGGAATTACAACCAATCTTGATTATTTGCGCCAGGTAATTCAGAGTCAGTCGTTTCAATCAGCCAGCCTTTCTACACGAATGCTGAGCGACTTGCACATTCGGTCGAATACTATTGAAGTCCTGACCCCTGGAACACAGACATCTGTTCAGGATTATCCAGGTCGCACCGGCTACTGGCAGGTAGGAGTGCCCCCTTCCGGTCCCATGGATTCGCTGGCTTTTCGTCTTGGAAATGCTCTGCTGGGAAATCCTACGGAAGCGGCAGGACTTGAGATTACCATCCAGGGTCCTTCGCTACGTTTTCACTCCGATGCGATTTTTTGCATTACCGGACCTGGAATCGAAACGACCCTGGAGATTCCTGAAGATGCGCGACGCATTGAAGTGCCCGGCTGGACAACCATGCTCGCCCCGGCCGGCTCCACGCTGCGAATGGGAATGGTGGCCGACACCGGTTGCCGGGCCTATCTGCTTGTGCGCGGCGGCCTCGATGTAGCTACGGTGATGGGTAGCGGAGCCACTTTTGCTCCAGGTAACTTTGGCGGTCATGGAGGACGAAATCTGCTTCCCGGTGACAGACTCAATTTAACGGAGAATGCGGCCAGCCTCCATGCAGTGCATTCAAACGACGTTTCATCGAATGGGCCCATCGACTCCGCAAACGCCACTAACATAAATATTAGCAAACTAGAAGCGATCAGCGCCGGCACTTCCTTGCCCGAAGCTCTAAGACCGGTTTATTCCAACAGCCAGACCATAGGGGTATTGTATGGTCCCCATGGTGCGCCGGATTTCCTGCAGCCTGAATACATCGACTCCTTCTTTGACACCGAATTCGAAGTTCATTATAATTCTGCCCGTACAGGTGTAAGACTCATTGGATCAAAGCCTCGGTGGGCACGGCCCGATGGCGGCGAAGCAGGTCTCCATCCCTCCAACCTGCATGACAACGCGTACTGTGTTGGCTCCATTGACTTTACAGGAGATATGCCCATTATCCTGGGTCCAGATGGCCCCAGCCTGGGAGGTTTTGTATGCCCGGCCACGGTAGTGAGGTCTGAGCTCTGGAAGATAGGCCAGCTTCGACCAGGCCACCGGGTGCGATTTAAACCGGTGAGCATGAAAACGGCCACAGCTCTACAGAAAGAGGAAGATCAATTCATTGAGAATGTATACGAATCCATCGCCGCTGATTCCCCGGACACCCATCCGCCGACGGCCGTTTCTTCATTGTACTACATCCACTCCATTGACTCTGCACGCGATGAGGCCATAGTATTCACGCTGAATCCTGAGTCAACGCAGGACAGGATCGTCTGTCGCCAATCAGGGGACGCAGCCATTCTCCTGGAATTTGGCGAAATGGTGCTGGATCCGGCCCTCCGGTTGCGGGCGCACATCCTTATGCAGTCCGTTGAGGCTAAAATGAAAGAAGAGCCGGACTCAGCTTTCGCACAGGGAATCACCGAAGTCACTCCTGGTATCCGATCGCTGCAGATCCAGTTTGATCAGCGAGTCCTCTCTCGCAGCGATCTAATCGAAGAGTTACACCGGCTGATTGATAGTATGCCCGGCCCTGAGGATATGTCTGTGCGTTCGCGCATTGTCCATATGCCAATCGCATGGGATGATGAATCCACTCGACTGGCCACTCAGAAATACATGCAATCGGTGTGGAAGGATGCACCCTGGTGCCCTTCTAACCTGGAATTTATCCGACGAATCAACGGGCTGACAGATGTAGAGGAAGTGCATAAGATTTTCTTTGATGCCAGCTACCTGGTCATGGGACTGGGTGACGTTTACCTGGGCGCTCCGGTGGCCACTCCTGTGGATCCGCGTCATCGCCTGGTGACTACCAAGTACAATCCTGCGCGAACATGGACTCCACAAAACGCCGTGGGAATTGGCGGCGCCTATCTATGTATCTATGGTATGGAAGGTCCCGGGGGCTATCAGTTTGTAGGAAGGACCATTCAAGTCTGGAATACGCATCGCACTACGCGGGATTTTACCAGACCCTATTTACTACGGTTTTTTGATCAGATCCGTTTCTATGAAGTTTCGACGCAGGAACTTACAGAACTGCGACGTGACTTCCTCTACGGTCAGTGTGCGCTGAAAATAGAAGATAGCGAATTTTCGTTGCGCGATTACCGCAAGTTTCTATCCGATCACAGCGATTCTATTTCTGCTTTCAAAGAGAGACAACAGGCCGCCTTTGATGCGGAACGTGAGCGCTGGAAGGATCTGCCCCCTCCGCCTTCAGCCGCTGAAGAGGGCGAGGAAGCGAGTGCCGGGGAGATCTTGCCTGCGGGCATCGAAGGGGTCTACAGCCCCATGCGTGGAAATCTCTGGAAAGTCCTGGTTCAGGAAGGTCAGCATGTGAACGCCGGCGATCCAGTACTAATTCTAGAAGCCATGAAGATGGAAGTGAGTATAGAAGCAACTGCCACCGGCACTGTTACCGGCATCCTGAAAGAAAGCGGTCAGCCTGTCCGCCCGGGCGAAGTCCTGATCCATATATCGCATGAGGGGTAATCACCTATGAGTCCTGAATTTCATGTGGATCAGATTCTAGAAGATTACGCATCCGGCCGTGCCGTTCCCACTGATATTCTCCAGGAAGTGATTCGACGAATAGAAAACGGGCCGCAGATTATCTGGAATGCTCGAAATTCTGCCGAGCAAATCATGGAAAGAGCGGAGACAGTCATGGAATCAGCCAGGCGATTCGCTTCCCTCAGCAGTGCGATCAGGGCCATGCCACTCTATGGTATTCCTTTCGCAGTGAAAGACAATATCGATACCGCGGGATTACCCACTACAGCTGGCTGTCCGGACTACAGCTATGATCCAGAAGAGTCCGCTTATGTGGTGCAACTTCTGGAAGCCGCCGGTGCAATACTCATTGGAAAAACGCATATGGATCAGTTTGCCACAGGCCTAACAGGCACTCGATCACCGGCCGGTCCCTGCGAAAACGCCTATGACGCGTCCTACATCTCCGGCGGATCTTCTTCTGGATCTGCTCTGGCAGTGGCACTGGGCCAGGTCTCCTTCTCCCTGGGAACAGATACCGCCGGTTCCGGTCGCGTGCCTGCCGCCTTTAACAATATCTACGGACTGAAGCCCACCCGAGGCCTGGTGAGCACCCGGGGCGTGGTGCCTGCCTGTCGCAGTCTGGACTGTGTTTCCATCTTCGCAGGCAACGCAAAAGGAGCAAAGCTGGTTCTGGATACCATCGCTAAATTCGATCCGGAGGATGCTTATAGCCAGAAGATAAACATTAGCGAACCTGGGAGCGTCCCGAAGCGTACGCTCGGAATTCCGCTCGCATCAGCGCTTGATCTGGACTCCGAATATGCAGACTGCTGGAAGTCCGCAATCCAGTCCCTGGATTCCATTGAGATAGAAACGGTGGAAGTGGACATCGGCCCTTTATTGGAAGCAGCCCGATTACTCTACGAAGGCCCCTGGATTGCGGAACGCTATGCCGCGGTGGGCCGATTTATTGAGGAGCATTCGGATTCGGTGCTGGATGTTACCAGGAAAATCATTCTGGGTGGCCGCGAAGTAGAAGGCGCAAAATGCTTTGAGGCTATGTATCGTCTGGAAGAATTACGACGTAAATCAGAACGCATCTTTGAAGGTTTGGATGCTCTGGTATTGCCTACGACGCCGGGAATCTATACCATCGCTGCCGTGCAATCAGACCCTGTTGCCCTGAACTCGCAATTGGGCACCTACACGAATTTCATGAATCTCCTGGATCTATGCGGACTGGCGATTCCGGCCGGATTCACCACTGACGGACTGCCCTTTGGAATTACTCTGATTGCGCCTGCCGGATGCGATCAGCGTCTACTTGCGATAGCAAATCAATTGAAGGAGTCTCTAGCGATGTCCACTTCGAAATCGTACTCTCTGATGGTGTGCGGCGCCCATATGTCAGGGATGGCCCTGAACCATGAGTTGACTGATCGCAATGCCAGGCTTTTAAGCAAGACCGCCACTGCAGCAAAATACAGGTTCTACGCCCTGCCCGGCGAAGGGGTGATGCGACCGGGACTTGTACGCGTTCCCGATTTGCAAACAGAAAAAGCAGCTTCTATCGAAGTAGAGGTCTGGGACTTGCCCGCTGACCGTTGGGGGGATTTTATCGCCGGAATACCGGCTCCTCTATGCATCGGATCTGTGGAATTAGAGGATGGGTCGTGGGTAAAAGGATTTTTGTGTGAGGCGCAGGCAGTGAAGGTCGAAGATGCGAAGGAGATCACCGAACTGGGAAGCTGGCGGATATTTATGGAGGGGTGAATGGGAGAGCACCCGAGCGGCGCAGGATGCGTTAATAACAGCCAACCACGGCGCTGATACCGCGCGAAATGGCGAAATGGCGGCATCGTTGGCAGAGGCGATGGCCGAGTAAGGAGCAGTGCCGCCACTGGCGGGAGATTGTCTGAGTTCGGCGTTGATGATGGTGGTGGGGATAATGGCGGGGGAATCACACCACGAGCTCTTCCTCGCCTCCACGAGCCACCACAATCTCCCCTGCATCTTCCAGCTTTCGAATGATGTTTACAATCTTTTGCTGACAGTCTTCCACGTCTTTCAATCGCACAGGACCCATGAAGTCCATGTCTTCTCGCAGAAGCGAAGCAGCCCGCTTGGACATGTTCTTGAAGATCTTTTCCTGCACTTCCGGATCCACAGACTTGAGCGCTTTGGCCAGTTCCTGGTTGTCCACTTCGCGAAGAACTCGCTGAATGGCGCGGTCGTCCAGAAGAACAATGTCTTCGAAGACAAACATCTTCTTTTTGATCTCTTCTGCCAGTTCTGGATCTTCTTCTTCCAGGGCTTCGATAATGGTTTTCTCTGTTCCCCGGTCTACAAGGTTCAGTACTTCTACAACGGCATCGATACCACCGGCCTGGCTGTAGTCTTCGCTGGCCAGAGTAGAAAGCTTTCGCTCCAGGACTCGTTCCACTTCACGAAGAACATCCGGAGAGACTCGTTCCATAGTGGCAATTCGGCGAGCCACATCGGCCTGAATCTGGTGCGGTAAACTGGAAAGAATGAGTGCAGCCTTTTGCGGTTCCAGATAACAGAGAATAAGAGCGATGGTTTGCGGGTGCTCGTTCTGAATAAAGTTCAGAAGGTGCTGCGGGTCTGTCCTACGAATAAAGTCAAAGGGTCGGACTTGCAGACTGGAGGTAAGCCGATTGATGATGTCGATGGCTTTCTGCGTTCCCAGAGCTCGTTCCAGAACGTCCCGGGCATAATCGATACCCCCAGAAGTAATGAACTCCTGGGCCATCATCATTTCGTTGAACTCCATCAGGACACTTTCTTTGTCCTCCGGAGTTACCTTATCCAGACGCGCCATCTCAAAGGTTAGCGCTTCAATTTCATCCTCACGCAAATGCTTGAAGATCTCGGAAGCCACGTCGGGCCCCAGGGTTACCAGGAATATGGCGGCCTTCTGGCGACCGTTAAGCTCTCTTTTCTTTCCAGCTGTGGCCATGGTCTTATTTATTTTCGGGACATCGGGCTGAAAAAGCAATACATTTCCGTATCCGACATAACCTCCTGGCTGGTCGCGAATACCGTAGCTGGATTGGAATTCCCGCAGAAGGGCAACAATCTCTATCCCAAATCAAAGGGGCTGCGGAAAAGGTGTATTCCAGGCAAGGGCCCACCGTCGGATGGCCCATGCAACGGCCTGACTTTCTGGTATTCCTTTGTATTTCACTGATTCTGGTATTTGTTCTGCATGGAAGCTTGACACCGGAAACCCCGATTTCCGCTGAACCTGGCTTTTCCGGAGAAGACAGTTTGAGGGGAATATCCTACCAGGCTCTAGAGGGGCGGTACCAGCGCATTCCGGTGGAAAATGGATTTCACGACGGCACTATAACCTATCTGGAGAAGTCGGGCTCCACGGAAGTGCTGCAATGGAAAAATAAATCCGGAGTAAGCTGGAAGCTCTTTCTTTATCCAAATTCTGATTCGCTTAACACGGGAAAGGACAATCCGTACTACGATTCCTATCCG
>JBHIXQ010000096.1:6949-7281 GCA_041984705.1 Leptonemataceae bacterium
TCATACCGAGGCTGCAAAGAATCCGGGGGCAGCCCCTTCCCGTGGTTACCGGGTTCTATTTCCTCAACGAATTCTATAGAAAGGTGGATTCCAATCCCGGGAACGGACCGGAAATAGAAGATCCTGCCAGGGCGCGGCTCGAATATCTAGTAAAATATGGAATGAGCCGGTCCTACTCTAAAGAGCTATTTGGACAGAAAGAATTCGCGGATCAGCACTTCTCAACCCTGCAATACGAAGCTGTGGATGTTTATCTTCATGCGGTGGATGCATACAAACGTAATGACATTTCGCGGGCCGGAAGTCTATTGGATCAGCTCTGGAAAGATTAT
>JBHIXQ010000097.1:0-7235 GCA_041984705.1 Leptonemataceae bacterium
AGGTGCTCGCCTGGCACCCAGCTTTGGCCCTCTGACCACTACCCTGGGAATGACCATTCGGTTTTCCCGAGGTACGAATCAAGGTGATGTGAAGAAGGATGTAGGTTACATACAACCTTATGCAGGACTATTGCTGAATCTGGACTGGTTTTTCTTGCAGGGCTCCATTATGTGGTCCACTCAAAGCAACCCCAGGTTCATCGAGGATGTGGATCAGCAGTTTGATCGGTCTGTGATCTACGATCTTGCCATGGGTTTTCGCATGGGGTCCTGGGATCTTTCACTGGAGAATAGATATGATCATCGGTATGATCCGGATGAACGAAAGAGGGTGCACTGGCTTCTGGGACCTGCCATTCGCTGGAATGCGACAGAACGCTTTTCTATGTCTCTTGCGGTGCCCTATGCAATTCGGCAAGAACGGGAAGAAGATTTTAGAATTCATTTCCGAGTTACTTACCGTTTCGGTTCTACGTATCGATAATGCCATGGAGCCCTGTTAATCATTCAAGCGGTGGTAGGATAGGTATTAGCATGAAGGATCTGACTTGCGATTCATTCTTGAATCAGTTCGGGTGCCAGTGTTTTATTGATTTATCCGCCAGAGCTACCGCGGCGCTAGAAAACGGACAAGGTTTTCAGCACATGTAAAATTTTGATTGCCAGCATAACTGTAAGGGTTTAGTACAAATATCTTCGGAGGCCTTAAACAATGCCCGTTAACATGCAAATGACTGTAATTGGACCGACACTGAATATCGTCGGGGAAATCAACGCAGATGAGAAATTGATCATCGAAGGGAAGGTGACCACCAAAGGCATCAATCTTCCCGGCCATTCCTTCACTGTAGGACTGGATGCTGTAGTAGAGGGCGATGTGAGCTGTTCTACAGCAATCGTTTTGGGCCAGCTGAAAGGAAACATCAAGGCTACCAAAGAAATCTACATTGGCGAAAAAGGCACTGTAGATGGAGATATCGAAGCCCCTTACATCAAGATCGAGCCTACTGCGAATCTCACTGGTCGCATGCGCCACTGATCCACGTTCCCGGGAACGGTCGCTTTCGCGGCCGATTCCCATGCACTTCCTTTTTTAACGTATTATGTAGCATCACCTGCGATTTCTCGAAATGGATCATCCATGGAGATTTCCGCTGGCAAGCCGTAACCTGGAAGTCTCTGGTTACAAAGGACCCATTTTATAATAGCAAGGGCGGGCCACTGTATGCTCGTGAGAGCTAAGGCTCACATTCAATAATGAGTGACGCTGATGGCGATCTGGCCTCAGACTCCCTGGCCATTAAAAGTCCAGAACTAGCTCAATTCGTAGTTTTCCCTTATCAACTCTGCCCGGTGCATATCGATTGAATACAATGTAATTGTACGGAAGCCAGCTTTCCTGCACGTTCCAGAGTTCCAGAAATAGCTCGTATGGCATTTCGATTAAACCCTTTGCTGGATCATTCATGAATACCACTCGGCGAACATCGTCGTAGCCTGTGACTACTCTATAGTGCATGCTCTCTTTTCCTTCATTGAACCATTGATGCACGATTGCAGGTGATCCTGAATCCAGGTGCCCTTTAAGCTCCCGAAAAAATCGATCGCGCATTCGAACCGCTTCCCTCTCGTCATCCGGGAGCTGTTTGACTCTGGGGTTTACCGTGGGCGCGAATGCTTCCAGGAATTCACGCATTTGATAGGTCCCGGTACCCGGGTATCTTTTCCAGTTCACTGCTGAATTAGTAGAATGAGCGCGAACTTCTCTCAGAATTTCCGAATCCCTGAATCGGCCGGATTCAAGATGATATTTGATCACCATGGCCCGGGCTATATCATATTGATTGTAGCGGGTCTCTCCCCAGTATCGAAAAAGCATTTCAATTACTGCCGGGCCGCAAAGTTTTGCCTGCGGCTGGCGCACCAGGGGTACCTGTAGTTTCACCACTCGTCTGGATTCTGGATTGGTTCCGGTGGTAAGGTCGCTGTAATCCGGCGCGGGGGACGGCTCTCCTTTAACGGCCACGTTGCAATATAGCATTAAAGCGGCGGTAAGTAGAAAAGTACATATCGATGTTACGGGTCGGATGGAATAGCGAAGGAAGTGGAAAGCCGCGAAAGCCTTCCATGGTGGCCGCTTGAAAACTGTCATCCGGTCATTATTTTTCCTGAGCGTTAACTACAAGAACAATTACCGGGGCTGGAAATTCGTGCTCCGGCGTTATATCGTTAGGACGGTTTCAGTTTCGTAATAGTCGGCTTGCAGATAACCCCGCCGGCCAGGCCGTTTCTCTAAGTTTCTTCTTGATCCATCCATTTCTGAATGATCCGAACCGAATGCCGATCCGGATTGTCGAATTCCATTCCGATTCGAAGCAAACCAGTTTTATGGTCCATTTGCTGATGGCAGCTAATTGCATTCAGGGATACCGATGCATCGTTGAGACGAATCTGGATCGCGAAACTGGATCCAGCGCCTCCCGGGTTCAAACCTGGATCTACAAGAATGCTTGCCCCGGTTCGACTGAGATCCATCAGGAGGCACTGGTTTTTGGCGGCGCCGGTGTCGGCTGATGCCTGCAGGGAGGTCGTATCCGGTAACTGCACGGTTGCTCTGTAGTTGGATAGATTCCCTTTTCTGGAAAACCTGCGATAGACAGGATCCATTTGCCATGCCTTGCGAATGGCTGGCTGCATGTAGAACTTCACCGGTCTGTCACCGATTTCGCGAACCATCACTCCTTGCAGAATTCCAAGGGTCAGGGATCTAATTATACGGGCCAGCCGCCTGGATTTATGTTGCGACAGATTAATGAAGGAGTTCAGTCCCATGAAAGGGCGCAGGACCGAGCTCTTGCGATTCCGGGAAACCCCCAGGATTTCAGCTCCTTCCGGGCCCATCAGGAAATACAGGTAGGCTTCCGGCAGCCCTCTTAACAGAGGTGGCAATTGCCGATTCACCATATTCATCAAGCTTCTGGTGAGTTCTTTTCCTTCGGTGCTGGGTCCCCATTGCTGTCCTTTGTAGGATTGAACACATTCATCCATATCGCGAAAGTCCCTGGCCACAAGCTCGTCATCCAGACCTATCATGGAACTCATTACGGCCCAGCAGTGGGTATAGGCCTCCCGGTCCTCCTCCCGTAGCACAATTCCCAGTTTTTCCAGTCCTCGAATCGTCTCAGAGCCGAATCCGCCGGCCACGGCAGCGAGATCCGTCTGCGAGATGGGATCTCCATAGGCTTGGGGCCACTCTTTCTTTCGTTTAACGAAGAATCTGGCAGCCGCATGCATCAATCTGACTTTTTGAATACTTCGAATGGCTCGGCCATCCGGGCCAAAGGCCCCCGGGGAAACAACATCCAGAAGAAATTGTGCCGTCTCAGCAAGGCGCCTTCTAGTGTGATCGTACATGGTCTTTGTAAAAGAAAGTGCCAGGGCGGGTCGCGGCGCCGCGTACCCTTCTGGAAGCACAAGACAGAAAAGACTCAGAGTCATGGGCAGTCCATATCGAGCAAATACGTCCTGCGAATGCGAAAGTGTGTCCTGATTGGCGAAGGATGGTAGCCCGGCGGTCTCTTCGAAATAAGATCGAAGCACTGGAGGGCAATCCGGCACTGGATCTCCATTCCTTTGAATCGCATCCAGGATGGAGTGCAGCCCATCGATTCTTCCGCTGGACAAAAGCTTCTCGATAACGGAGTCAGCAGTGGGGTCGCCGCAGGATTGCCAGGGCAGCGAGTATTCACGACTCCATCTTTCTGGGCTCTTCGCCGGTGTTTGCTCAATAGATGGATCCCTGGTCATTTCCATGCTCGGAATACTCCATATTGCCATAGATCGGCGCGAAGCGCCAGGTACTGGTCCCGTGCTGCTCGCAAGTTTCCGTTCAGAATCTTCCTTCTGAGACCCAGAAAAGATGCGAAACGGGCCGCCGGAGATAATATTGTGGAATAGCGATAGAGCCTTTCGGATGATTTATGGATCTTCTCTGTATAGTCTTCGAAGCTGGAGTCCCTGAACCCGGCGTCCGATGCCAGAGCTCCTATTTGCGTTTGACTGAGTAGTTCTGGCACGGCCCAGCCATCCAGCCAGGATCGCATCAATCGTCTTTCGGATGGCCTTTGCATTCTTGAACTCAGGAAACCATCTGCAATGATCAGTACTCCTCCCGGCCGCAGAAGTCGAAAGGCCTCTTTCAGAAAGCGAGGTTTGTTCCACGAATGGCAGAAGCTTTCAATGCACCAGATGACAGAGAAAAATGAATCAGAGAAATCCAGATCGTGGAAGTCTGCTCGGGAAAAGTGCACCTGGTCCTCGACATTGTACTTTCTGGCCACCTCTTGAGCGCGCGTAAGCTGATGGCTGCACAGAGAGACTCCATGCACCTGGCATCCAAAATTTTGTGCCAGAAACATGGAACTACCTCCAACGCCGCATCCTGCATCCAGCACCACATCGCCAGGTTGAATCTGGGCCAGGTCCGCGAGTACGCGGTTTTCGTTTTCTAACGCTTCGCTCAAATTCCTGGTTTCGTCCGACCAGAACCCAAAATGCAAGGAATGGGATTCGTCATGATTCCAGAGCAACTTATAATCGAATTGCGAATGTAGATAATACTCTTCGATTGCTTGCGAATCATAGTGGACTCTGTCAAACCGGTCCAGCTGTTGCGACGTGCCAGATTCTGTTACACTCATTTCCTACTCCTTGCCAGTCACCAGGTCGTGCCATGGCAGCTCGAAAGATTCCCATCCGCCAGAGCATTGAACCAGATCAGTGTCTCATGAAATTGATTCTGTGTCGTCCTGGAGGGCCCATCCGGACGCCTATGGCGGATCAAGGTTTTTAAGGTTCGGTGTTGGAATGTTCGAAACTGACGGTCGAGCCAAAATCAAATTAGAGGCCGGAATGCGGGTCGCGAATTATAGAATGCGCCTTTTTTTCTGGAACACCGGCACGATTCACCGGAACAGCTTTATCAGAGGAGCCTGCACAATGGCCGTCTCCGCATTGGCAGCCTGCACAATGGCAGCGTTCAATTCTTTTCCCGGGCAGGAAGGCCAGCAAAGGCATCGCTATTGATAGTGCTGAATATAGGCATGAGCAAATCTCTGGCCGATGATTAGGTAGCTTTCTGCTGTAAAATGCACTGAGTCCCGCAGGGGCAGCCCCGAGGTTCTGATCATGGATACGTTTTTCATTTTGATGCTGGATTGAGCTTCCTGGACTGTTTTCCAGTGTGTATAGACATCCGGTCTTTTTTGATCTCCAATTTGTGCGAAAATAACAGGCAGGTCTGGAGACTGGAGATCTGCTCGAAAGTTATTCACGAAGTCGGCGAAAAGCAGGCCCCACAGTGCTGGCTCTCCCCGGTTGTATCCCCGGCTTCCCTGGAGTTGAATGGTCCAGTGTTCACCGGCATTCTGTAATGGGATCTGCCCAGCATTGGTCGAAGTCAGTTTTCGCTCTTTTAGATCCAGGATGGTCATACCTGCAGGCAGGGATTCTGGATCCAGGGAGTACTGAATTCGGTTTTCAGGTTTCTTTTCCGGTGGTTGATGGTTTTCCGCCAGCAGGCGGGCGAACTCAACATCCACAGCATCCCATTCTCCCTGAAAAAAAAGAACGGCTTTGATCGTTCCCATTCTTGAGGCCAGCTTCGCACGATACAGGCAAGAACCATACAGCGAATCCCTGCCGGATCTTCGCTCCCATTCGAACATGGTGGTGGCCCCCATGGCGCAAGGAATGAGGCCGATTATAATATCCGGGTTGTGTTTTCGCAATTCATAAGCGAAGGGAAGGGAGGGATCCATACCGGTACCTGTATCCCTGGAGATATGATCCAGCTGATCATTGGAAGAATCGATTGGTGGCCTTGCGATCTTCCATCGATAGTCGTTTCCAAATAAATAAACGGCTGAATCAGTAATGAATTTATCTTCTGAATAACCTTTACCTCGACCTGACATATTGGATTGTCCCGCCAGGATGAAAAGATGTATCTTCTTGCGGTGTTCCGGTGCAACAGCCTTCTCGGATTCAGAAGCTCTTGAGGCCGCAAGATCCAGAGCATTCGTACCGGATTCGCTGCCCACCGCGGTGGACAGTTTCTGATCGTTTTCCTGGTTTTCCGGAAGGAGCATTGAACAACCGGGCCCCGGAATTGCTACCTGGAAGAAAAGATGGATGAGAATTCTTACTCGCATGAATCGTCTATATCCTCGCAGAACATAAAGCTGCCCTCATTGTGCAGAATGGACATTGATATCCGCAGTGCATTATCCCCTGGTCTTTTCCGGCAGCGGCTCCCAGGGAATCTCATGGTAATGTTCCAATATGTATTCTTTCACATCACCGATGATCGCATTGTAGCGATGATGATACGGCTTTCCGGAGAGATAAAACACTTTCTCGCCAGCTGCATCCAGGCGGACCGCCGGAACGGACCACATGCTCCAGGAAGTCCCGATCTCACGAAAGGATCGAACTTCTACGTAGTACTCTTCGTTACTGACAAAGTGAACGTAAGTCAGATACACTTTAGAACCTTCGATGAGGAAGGGTTCAATGTCGCCGCGAAATGCCGTTACGTTTTCATCGGTGGAGATTAAAAGCGATTCGTGCATTCCAATATATTGAATCAATTGCCCGGAGAGAGCTCCGTCAAGAGCTGCAATGTGCATGATTTCTGAAACGCTGCGATTCTGCTGGCGCATAACCAGTTCCACCACGCCATTTGCAATGGTAAAGGGCGAGACCCCTGTTTCGGCAACCTGTCGAAGATTATCGATGCTGGTAAGCAGACTTTCCAGGTTCACATCCTGCGCCTTTCGAATCCAGTCCGATCTACGGGCCAGGCTGGATTCATGGATAGTGGGGTGCGGCGTCCGACAGGACGCTACGGTGGAAATTACAAACAGCAGCAGGCTCAAACGGAGTACCAGAGCCCGGTAGCGAAAACATCCATTGATTACCTTCATTAATCGATTGGGTTCCAGTGATTGAAATCTGTCAAGAACTGAGGGGCTACCTCACATTGGGAATCATCTCTCAGTCGGAAGCCCCTTCCAACTGTTACAGGCTTGTGCGATTTTTAGAAAATGGAGGGCAAAGGATTGCATTCATTTACGCTGTTGCTAAATTGCGGGCCTATGAGCGAAAAGGAAACGACACTCCGATATAAGAAGGGCGATACAACCGTGGTCTGGCAACCACACTTATGTCAGCAC
>JBHIXQ010000098.1:0-7230 GCA_041984705.1 Leptonemataceae bacterium
TACAATAAAAACCATCGAAAGTTACCGTTTCGCACAAACGTGCATTGGTACAGCACGCTGGTATCGGAAGTAATGCTTCAGCAAACCAGGGTCCAGGCCATGCTCCCTGCCTATGAGGCCTTTATGCAGCGCTTTCCAGATGTCCAAACCCTTGCAAAAGCCTCGGAACATGAAGTGCTGCAGCTCTGGGCCGGACTTGGCTATTACAGCCGAGCACGAAACCTGCATCGATGGAATCGGCCCCTATACCTCCGCCGCAGTGCGAAGTATAGCTATGGAGATTCCCGATGCTGTGGTAGACGGAAATGTGGTGAGAGTTCTCAGTCGTCTTTTTTTTACTGCGAAAGTTAATTCGGATTCAGCTGCGAAGAAAGAAAGGCAGAACAACCAGGATAGTGATTCCCATTCCACTTCTGCAATCGGAACAAGCCATGCCCGAGCCGCAGAGATAATGGCGCGAAAAATAATCCAGGACAGTCCTCTAAAGCCATCCGTCCACAATCAGGCCATAATGGAACTGGGAGCCTTGATCTGTACTCCAGGTCTGCCTTCCTGTCTTTTATGCCCTCTTCAAACAGATTGTCATGTCTTTGGAAAGGGAGGCGCCGCGCTGGCGGCGGAGACACCTCCTTTAAAGAAAGCCATCAAGCAAGATCTGGAATTGCAGATCTATTGGTCCAGGAATCAGAAGGATGTATGGGTGATCAAAAATCCAGACAGGCCAATCTTTCGAAATGACTGGTTTTTACCCTGCCGCATCCTGGGAGCGGACGGACTCATCTATTCCGATTTTGATGAGGACCGAATCTTGCGGCCCGGAAAGGGACCCGGGAAAGTTGCGAAAGCGAATCTTTCCATACCAAACGCAGAAGCTTCCGGAAAGCCGTTCAAGCACAGCATCATGAACTATCGCATCCAGGGACAGCTATTCTCTCTAGATTTGAGCGAGATGCAGATGAGTCGTGTCCTACGAAAGGATACTCAAGGCAGGAAGTCCCAGGGTAAGGCCGGGGCCGCGCGCACGGGAGGCGGAGTACTCACAGTGGCCGAAGCCGATTCAAATTATTCAAAACCCAGACGCCTTAAGAAAGCAGCAGGGAAAAAAGGGAATCCTCGTGCAGTAGCGGTCAGTCAGAATGCCAATGTGTCGGATCGTCGAGAAATCAAAAGCATTCGGTTGCGAGACATTCAGAGCTACTGTCCCAGCTCGATAATCAAGAAAGCAATTCCAGAAATTTCTTAGGATTTCGCAGATATCTGGATTCTCGAATCCGCCTGGGATTCTGAAGTAAATAGCAGATTTCCAGTCCAAATAGGAGAATTTGCACTGTAGATAGCAGAACGATCATGCCCAGAGGTATGGCCACATATACACCGTATAGCGCCGCTGTGGTTGTGGATTTTCCTACAATGACCCGGAATAACAGAAAAAATCCAACAATACAGAGAGCAGAAAACAGGGAGCCACCAAAGGCAGCTTTCCAGCCTACATCTACATTGGGAAGCGCGCGAAACAACAATCCCAGAACCAGCCATACCAGGAGTAAAGCCTGGGTATAGAACAGAATCTGTAGAAAGAAAATCAGGCTGCGGGAATACCTGGACTGGGGACCCCGTTCAAAGATAGCTTTTTGACCTACGGGAGCGCCGGACTCGTTGTACAGGGTCTCGGTTCCCATAAACTTGAACTGACCAGTGTATCTTCCGCTTCCTCCCAGAAATAGATAACCTTCCGAGCGAACATGGGATAGAATCTCCGTATCCTTTAGCTGTAGATCAGAAGGAATCCAGCTTCTTCCTCCATCGGTACTGATTCGCACCATTCCATCGGCACCGTACAGAAATGCAGGACCGGTAGTGCCCAGCATCAGGCCACCCTGTCCGGCAGATCCGCTTTCGAATAGAGATGGATAGATTCTCTGTCCATCCGCCGTATCCAGCCAGAGCATGCCGGACCTGGACATAAATACCAGATCTCCCTGGGCATTCTTGTGGATGGACTGGATCAACTCATTTCTGTTTCCAAAGCTTGCATTGATTGGATTACTCCAGCTAAAGCCCTGGTCTCTGGACACTCTGTACTTTCCATTTCCGCCGGCGTAGATTCCGTCAGGCAATGCATTCAAGGAGCGATAGGCACTTTCCAGCGGATTCATATCGATGATAGAAAGGTTTCTGCGCGAAAGCACCAGCAGTGTAGATTGCAGACCATCTCCCGTGAGCATCACGATTCGATCAGGTAGAAGGATGACATCCTCTATAAGAGCATTTCGCAACGCGGATTCTGTTTTCACCAGATATCGGCGAAAATCCCAGGTTATTCCTCCATCTTCGGAAAATACCAGAAGACCGGATTCTGTGCTGAGCAGTATATATTTGCCATCGATGCGGAGATTGCGAAACTCCTGAATGTCAGTGAGCCCCGGGCGGTCCAGAGGCGTCAGACTGCTATCCGGACTGATTCGATTCAGTACCCTGCGAGATCCAGGATCATAGATTCTCTCTCTAAAAGGAGCATCCAGATTCACCGAATCCATTATGTGACGAATCTGAACACCGTCTATGGATCTCTCTTCCAGGACTCCGGTGGATTCCAGTAAATACAGATTTCCATTGGTAAAACTCAAATCTACATAGGCTGGCGGCGATAACGCGGCCACGGTCTGACGATACAATCCGCTGGCTCCAAAAACCAGAGCAGGCAAGATCACAAATGAAGCGATGTAAATAGCGAAGCGAAATAGGATGGGGCGGTCCGGTGCGCGAAAGACATGATTGCAGGCATCTTCCAGGTGGCGAATTAGATTATTTGCAGAATATAGAACGAAGATGGTGCCCACTCCTGCGATGGCATTGGCTCTGGAAAGAATCTCATCCAGCATTACCAGCAATCGTCCGGATTCTGTAATTCCGTAGGCTGCCAGCAATCTAGCGATTTGAATCTGCAGACTGGCACGGTCAATGGATGCAAACTTTACTAGCATGGCCAGCGCCGGAATCAGAGCCAGCACCGCTGCATAGGCTACGGCATTCGCTCGCACCACCAGACCATCTCGGAGGAATCTTTGAAAGGAGCTTTCCAGAAGATCCAGAAGGCCCAGAAAGAAAGAGCCTACTTTCCTCAGGGGCATGTACCGTCCCCATTTTCCGATGCAGGAAAGAAGGCCCGATTGCCCACCTGAATGTCCTGGATACAGATTTCGCTTGTGCCGTTGGATCCAATTGAGGGCGGAACTGCAAATATAAGGCGAACCCAGACATTGAAAAAGGAATCCGGAAATCCGCTGGAGGAGGAAAATGGTTCCAATTCAAGAGGGAAACTTTCGCCAGGATTGCCTGAGAGATCTATATCTACGCTATGCCACAATTCCGGGGCATCCGGCACTCTGTACTGCCGATCCACATCATAGAGCTTCTGGCGAAATAGCTGTACGCGCACAGCCCGCGGCCGGACTGAGTTTCCTGTATTACAGAACTGGATATGAACAAAGGAAAAGTCCTCTGGCTGCGGAGGCTGGCCCGCCTTATGGCTCAGGCCCAGCTCGCCCGAAAGGGTGGGCCGGGAGTATTTCGGCACCGATTCTTCCTGGATCTCCCGCGGTAAGGCGCCGGATTCCAGATCCCGGGTGAGCGGCTCTCGGAAGCAAGTATTGGGATTTCTATCAAAGGCATTCTCTGGCTTAAGGCCAGGATACACATCGCCCAGAATCAGGCTGTACTGACTGAATGCTCTGGGGGGCTGGAAGGCTTCCAGGTAATCATGGTTGGTGGCGCTACTGGCCAGGCGCACATGCACAAAAAGGAAGCCACCCAGGATTAGAGCCATTATGATAAATTTTTCCCTGCTGGACAACGCCTTACCTCTGCCAGAATTTGTCTGAGTCCGCGCTTGCGGCTCTCGGGAAGAATGCTTCATCGGTCCACATCTATGCAATCCTTTTCCATCAAAGAGCAGGGCTACAGCCACCGCTTGAGCTATGCAGGCGGCGCCATCATGATTGTTGGATCTTCCATGTCCATCAGCCTGGTGAGCCTGGGTGGATTTCTGGCTGTAATTGGCTGGATCTGGGAAATTATTGAGCGCCGTCGGCAGTCATCCGCGGCGCTGTCTTCGTTGGGGGCCACTGTTTCCGTTAGCTGGAAAATTCCGGCACCTTTCTGGTGGGGTCTGGGTCTTTTTGGCTGGCTGGCATTGTCACTTTTGATTCGCGCCGTATCTGCCTGGAGCGGCCATCTGGATAACAGTCTCATGCCTTCCGGGGACAGCTCTGCCTTTCTATGGCACTTAAAGCAGGGCTGGAACAAAGAACTGAAGGATGCATTTTTGATTCTGGCCGGGCTCTGGACATTCAGTCATAGTCGGGATGGGCGTAGCCGTCAATGGCTACTGCGCTGCTTTTTCTGGGCCGGCATCATCATGCTTGTAGCTGGCTTTATCTCTGTGTTTACTCAGTTTCGCCTGGCGAAAATCCCTCAGTACATGGCAAATGACTGGCAGGATTCGCCGGATGCCAGGCTTCAGCATCATGTGGGTAGCATTCCCCTGGCAGGCAAAGTGATTCATTTATTCATGCCCATCGGGCTTTTGAACACTCACTTAACCTACGCTGCTCTGGCAGGCATATTTATTCTGTACCTGGCTCTTTCTGCGGCCAGCCAGTACATTCGCCAGCCTCTGGGAGTGCTTCGAAGCAAATCGTTCTGGCTGCGAGTCATCGCATTGCTGGTTCTGGGCCTTGTATTGCTCTTAAATAGCGGGCGAAGTGCCCTTCTGGGAACGGCATTGGCCGGAGTTCTGGGATTGTACTGGTTCACCCGATCCCGATGGAAAAAACGGGCCAGGGCACTCTGGCTTCCGGTGGGGGCGGTGGCTCTCATTCTTATCCTGGGTACCCTGGGTCTCCTGGTGCTGGACCGCAGCGATGGGCGGATGAAGGAGATTGCTACAGCCACCACAGGGGAAGAAAAGCATACGGATTATCAGAGATTGATGGTCTGGGATGCTGCGGTGGAGATGGCCGCTCGTTATCCTCTCACCGGTGTGGGTCCCGGTGCATTCGAGGATTTTGTAGAGCTAGATATACTACTCACCGGTAAACAGGAACCCTATCTGTATTATCCGTACGCTCTCATTCAACGCGGACATGCGCATAACGATCTTCTGAATTTTGCGGCGATTGGTGGACTGCCGGCTGTTATTCTGTTTCTATGCTTCTGGGGATCTGTGATTCTGGCCTTGATGAATTCCGGAGGAAGGGCTCGGTTCTGGCGCTTTGGACTGTTAATCGTATTCTTCGGTGGCTGGTTTCAGTGCTTCTTTCTGGACGATGAGGTGATGGTGCCCTTCTGGGCTCTTCTGGGCCTTGTAATTCCCGGTAAGAAAAGGATGACCCCAGAGTCGGTGGCCGTGAAATCGGAATAGGGATCGATAGATTTTTGAGGAAAATATGTTCGGTAAGATAGTAAAGCTCGTGGTTGGAACAAAGCATGAACGCGATATAAAGCGCATGCTGCCTCTGGTAGAAGAGATCAACTCTCTGGAAACAGAGATGCAGAAACTGGAATTATCTGATTTTGCAAGAAAGAGCGATGAATTTCGCAAGCGAATCCAGGATGGCGAAACCCTGGATGATATTCTACCCGAAGCCTTCGCCCTGGTGCGAGAGGCCGCCTGGCGAAGCCTGGGATTGAGGCATTTCGATGTGCAGCTCATGGGTGGTATGGTGCTCCATGGCGGTCGCATCGCAGAGATGAAAACCGGGGAAGGTAAGACCCTTACATCCACTTTGCCTGTCTATTTAAATGCACTTTCAGGCAAAGGGGTTCATGTTGTTACCGTGAACGATTATCTTGCTCGCAGGGATGCCGCCTGGATGAAGCCTGTGTTTGAGCTTCTGGGAGTCAGTGTGGGCGTCATCCAGCATGAAATGAATCCAGAGCAACGCAAGGGTGCTTATGGCTCCGACATCACCTACGGAACCAACAATGAATTTGGATTCGACTTTCTGAGGGATAACATGGTCTCGGAACTGGAATTCCGGGTTCAGCGCGGATTCAACTACGCTATTGTGGATGAGGTGGACTCCATTCTTATCGACGAAGCGAGAACTCCCCTTATTATTTCGGGTCCTGCCGATGAAAATACGGATAAATACAATCGGCTGGACAAGGCCATCCGACAGCTTCTGCGCGATGAAGAAAAGGCACCGGAGCCGGAGCCCAAAGAGGTGGAGCCGGGCAAAGAAGAACCACATGTGCTTTTTGGATGGTTCTTTGACATAGATGAAAAGTCCAGAAACGTCCTACTAACAGAAGATGGCGTTAAGCGAGTGGAAGAATTACTGGGAGTGGAAAACCTGTATGCACCGGAAAATGTAGAACTGGTGGCGCACACAAACCAGGCATTGAAGGCCCATTTGATCTTCAAGGATGAAGTGGATTACGTTGTCCGGGAAGGGGAAGTCATCATTGTAGATGAGCATACCGGTCGTTTGATGGAAGGCAGACGCTATTCGGACGGACTGCATCAGGCAATTGAAGCCAAAGAAGGGGTAACCATTAAACAGGAAACCCAGACTCTGGCTTCCGTAACATTTCAGAATTTCTTTCGACTGTACAGTAAACTTTCCGGTATGACCGGAACCGCAGATACAGAAGCCGAGGAATTTAGAAAGATTTACGGACTGGAAGTGGTGGTAGTTCCCACAAATGAGCCGGTGCGCAGAATCGATTTTCCGGACAGAGTTTATCGCACAGAGAAAGAGAAATTCGAAGCCATCGCAAAGGACATTGAGCTCTGTCGCGAGAATAAACAACCGGTACTGGTTGGAACGGTCTCTATCGAGAAATCGGAACTACTTTCGGGTCTTCTGCGAAAATACAATATTCCGCACAATGTTTTGAATGCCAAGCAGCATCAAAAGGAAGCGGAGATTGTTGAGAATGCAGGTAAGCCCGGTGCCGTAACCGTAGCCACCAACATGGCCGGTCGTGGAACCGACATCGTTTTAGGGGGTGCCCCTCTTTACTTGAAGGATCTGGAAGAGCTGGAAGAAACCGAGCCAGCCATGGAGACTTTCAAGGAAGCACTCAGGAAGAAACAATTCGATCGCGCCCGGGAAGAAGCGAAAAAGATTACTGGCAGCACCGCAGCCAAACAGGCTAAAGAGGTGCTGGACCGAGCCGATATCTGGCTGGGTTTTCACAGACAGGTCAAGGAAGCCGGCGGAC
>JBHIXQ010000099.1:0-7225 GCA_041984705.1 Leptonemataceae bacterium
ACTCTCGAATCAATGGTTGATCGGAAAGTTTCTCCAGCTGATCTCCGGACCAGTCCATGGACTGATGCAAAAAGGTCTTCAATCCATTTAATGTATCCGTACTTAGTTTGCCGGTGCCCTGAAGCACCCAATCTGCCAGCCTGAAAGGTTCCATAAGAAGTCGAAGATAACCATTCGTGTGCCGAACTGCAAGCTGAATTGAACCGAAAGCCATGAAATTCCGTCTATGGTTTATGAAACGTTTCTGGTTGGTATTATTCATCTATACTCTGGTCATGGCATCTGGTTGTGACCAGGCTTCAGAACAACCTGGCGCCACAGATGCCATGAAGTCCGAGGACTATGGAGCCATGGAGTCAGAAGATGTAGCCCAGGCTCCTGCCCGGGAACGAAGTCTGTCCGAAGAGGCCACCGGCACTCAGGAAAAGAAGTTAGAAGCAAACCCGGAAGAAGCCACGCTGAGCATCCTTCCCATGGATGTTTCCGAGGCAGCCAGCGATCGCATGCTGGAGTATTCCATACAGTTAAACTTTAGCTCGGACTCTATACTGGAGTCCAGAAAGGTTGCCTTTGAAGTGGCCAGAAAGTACGGCTTTTTGTCCTCCTCCAGAACCTATGCCTATGGCACGCAGCAGTTTCAGGCTACGTTGCGCATCTCTTCGGATCGTCTTTATGAGGCGCTAAAAGAATTGGAGGCTACAGGAAAGCTGAAGGAATCCTCGTTGGATGTTACGGACCATACAGCGGATCTTGTGTGGCAGAGCATTAAGCTGGATCGAGAGCAGCTAAGAACTCTGCGAAGGCAGGCCCTTCAGAATCGAACCAATGCTCAGAATCAGATTCAGGCAGAAAACCTGATCTCCAGCTCCGAAGATCAGCAGGATCAGGCCAAATTTGAAAAATGGAAAATCCGGGATCGAGTGCAATGGGCCACAGTCAATATCTCGGTCCAGGGCCCGGAAGCAGCCACCGAGATCGAAGTGCCAAAATACGGAAATGCCTTTGTCAACATCACAAATTCCCTGCTGGCTTTGAGCTACTGGATGCTGGAAAACATTCTCTGGCTGGCCATACTGGCAGTAATCATCTGGAAATGGCGAAAGATCTGGAATGGCCTGAAGCGACTGGTAGGCAAGGATGAGTAAGTAATTGGATCCTTTTGAAGTCGAGCCAGACGTCCGGCATCTGCCGGGTCTGGCATTCCAGCGGTATGAACGGGGCTTTCTTTAGCCCTGGGATTCCTCGGCTGCCTGAACTCCGCGAAAATGAGGGCCTTCCTTTCGGATGATTCCCTTTTTTATGAGCTCATTGGCCATATCAATGAGAGCGTGGGCTGATTGATCGTTTTTTTCTGTGTCCTCGTCATTTTCCTTGATCATCAATGCATGAACCATGGTCCTCTGCTCAGGATCCATTAACCCCAGGAGACTGCCGCTGAGGCGAGAATCCACCGTCAGAAATGCCCTGGCCAGGACTACTGGCGGAATCTCCCTGAGAACATAGTACAGTGCCAGGTTATCGAAAAAAAGAAGCTGATTTACCTTTTCTACCACGCACCTTTCGCATGTTTTTGGATTGGATTGGTGTCAAGGAAAAGCGGACAGGGCCGATGAATTAAGAGGCGGGCAATAACTGGAATTCACGCTAATATCAATACTGGAACCACGAATATGAAACCTTTTCGCAATTCACGATTTGCTTTTCTTCCTTCAACCATGCGACACAAAACTGTCTGTGCGCTGGTCATTTTTCTAATGGCCGGTAGCAGCCTCATGGCCCAGAAGCGGATCTATCGCTCATCCCAGCCTGTAGGAAAATTCATCCCTGCATTGATAGATGCCATGACCGAAAGGGGAATGCGTTTTTCCGTAGAAAAGGCTTATGATGAAAAGAGCGATGGAAAATTGGGCCTTCTAATAACCATGAAGCCAGGCGGCCGCTTCGTGGACATGGGGTTTCATGATGAAAATGGCAAGGCTACCCTGGTAACAATTCGCTTCCAGGATCCAGCAGACAGCAGCGCTTTTAATAAGCTATTCCTTCAGTCCATGAATATGAGCGAAGTAGGAGTTGGTCAGGTGGATGACTCGGTTCCGTCCGGATGGCCTTCGCCGGGCAAATAGTTGCCTGATGCCGAATGCCCGGGTTCCTTTTCCGGGCCGGCAATTCCGTTCCGTTCTCGGAGAAGCGGCCCTCCGTCATTTGCACATACAAATAATTATTGCCGCCCAATCTATCCCGCGCTTACTTTGCAGCCATGAATCGAGCTGTTCTGGACCAGAAATTCGAATCCCTGAAATCCTATGCCAGCCTTCCGCAAAAAGTGCTGAAGACCCTGCAGGATCAATTACCGGAAATGGATGACTGGGAACTGAATCGAATCAATCCATATACCTTCGCCAGGGACTTCACCCTGGAAGAGCAGGAAGCGGTGGATACATTTGTGCATGCGGCCAAGGTGGGCATGTTCGATTTTCTTTATAATCTGACCTGCCCTAAATGTGGAGGCATTGTCCACTCACATCAGGAACTGGATCAAATCGAGGGAGAATCCTTTCATTGCTACGTTTGCAATCTCTTCGTTCCCACGCAGCTCGATGACCATGTTGAGGTGGCCTTTCGCATCCATCAATCCGTGCATCAACTTTCTATAGATCCACTGTCAAACATTGAAAGTTACTTTCGCTATCATTTCTCCCCGAACTTTCAGAAATCCACCGAACTACTGAACTGGATAGAATCCACTATTCGCGGCTTTGAGGTTCTGGAGCCAGAAAGTAGCTATTCGTTTGGCATTCGATTAACCGAGCAAGGTCCCAATGGACAGGGCCATATGCTTCAGGTGGCCACGGTGGATGCGAACTCCGGGTCGTTTTTCGTTGTAGATAAAGATGCAAAAGATTCTGGCGATGAGTTGCATATTGAATTGCTGCCATCCGGATTTGTGCCTTTCGAAAAGAAGGTTCCTCCGGGGAACTACATAGTGCACGTTCACAATCGCACAGGCATAAGAACCGGCACAGTATATTTGCAACCCAATCCGGAAAAGATTGTAGAAATCGCCACGGAGCATCCCACGAAAGTGTTGCCCTTCCTTACGGCTCGGGAGCTACTTAACAATCAGAGCTTCCGTGATCTGTTTCGAATTCAGCATCTTTCGCCAAATCTGAATCTGAACATAAAGAGCCTTACAATATTATTTACAGATCTACGGGGAAGCACAGAGATGTACGATCAGGCTGGAGACCTCATCGCCTACAGACTTGTACAGGATCACTTCAAAGAACTAACAGACACGGTGCGTCACCATAAGGGGGCCATTGTTAAGACCATGGGAGATGCAATTATGGCCACCTTTTCAAGACCCATAGATGGGTTGCTGGCGGCTCTGGAAATGCTTAATCGATTGAACTCTTTAAATGAGAAATGGAAACAACAGGGATATGAACTGGGCCTGAAAGTTGGAATCAACGAAGGGCCGGCCCTGGCCGTTATGACGGACGATCGCCTGGATTACTTTGGCCAATCCGTAAACGTTGCAGCCAGAGTCCAGGGTCTTGCAGGTTCCGGTGAAGTCTGGATCACAGACACAGTATGGAATCATCCGGGAATCGAAGAGATTGTATCCAGCCAGAAACTCAGCTCGGAGCAGAGAGAGGCAACATTAAAAGGTGTGGGCAAACCTACCCGAGTCGTGCGATTAAAAATGCCATGAAACGGGAAGGCTTCAGGGCATGGACCGGGCCAGGGCCCCGTAGCGATAGGACATCAATGCCAGAAGCTCTCTGGAATCCCGATCCTGGTCTCTGTCCAGGAGTAAATCTTCGAGCCCCTTTTGCTTCTCAGCGGGACTGAGTTTAATAAGCAGGACCAGCGCTTCCCGGTTTCTTCGGTTTTCCCCGCAGGCATCCAGCAAAGAACGCTTCATTGCCAGGAAATCCTGTTCTGTGCGAGTCGAAAAAAGATAATTCTCTATGGAATCGGCCAGGGCCATGGCAGAGGTCCGGTCCGATTCCATTTCCAGTCGAGCATAGAGGAACTGAATCTTTCGCAATACGTCCGCCAGCTGATTTAATCGGCTGTTCTGAGCGTCTTTCTCCTCGTCGTGAGAACGAAAGCGAAAGCTCTCTGCCAGAAGAAGCTGATCCAGCGTTCTGCGAAACAGGTACAACGCCTCCAGGCTTCCACGGTCACCGGTACCCTGACGTAGCAAAAAATCTGCGAACTCAAAGCTGCTTCCAGCGGATCCATCCAGAGCCCAACCGGCAAAATGCAGTCGGTAAAGATATTCCTCCAGCCAGCGGGAGTCAGCTGCAGAGAGTTCCGATGACCTTTCCTGCGCCAGGCGCTCCCGACACAGCCGGAGATGATTTCTAAGCTGCTCCGTATCTCTGGAGGGTTCCGAATCCAGTTCGATACGCACTCTGGAATATCCCTGGTAAACGGATCCCAGAATTTCCAGCTGCAATCGGTCCCCGTCATTCATCCGCCGGCCGCGAATCTCAGTAAAAGCCAGCGCATTGGCGAACTGTAGATGCTTGTCAAGGGGGCTACCACTGAGGGTCTCCAGGGTACCCTCCTCTCTCTTAAACTGACAAACAAAGATCGGATACTGGCTGGATTCCAGAGTGGAACTGAAACTGGACCAGGGCATACCGGAGAATCGGGATGCGAAGATCTGAAAAGCGGGAAACTGTCTGAGCAAGATAAGCTCTTCTGCCAGGTAAATGGAAAATGGAGATGCGGACTGGGCCTCGATCTCGGATCCCCGAAAGATTCTTCTTAGTCCCTGCCTGGCACCAGGGAGATCTCCTCGGTGCAAACCCAGCATTACTCTCAGTTCCAGCAGCTGCCTTGAATCCTGTAATGATGAGTCCGGGGGAATGCGGCTTAGATAGTGCTCGGCCTCGGTGGCAAAGCCAGATTGGAAAGCCTGCTCCGCGGACTCCAGGTTTCTTTGATCCCGCCTCTGGTCTGCTTCTTCCACACCGGTATTTTCCCCTGGCTCTGCTTTCAGAAGAGATGGGGCCAGGGTCAGAAGCAGGAGCATCATAAACCCGGGCCATGCTCCTCCCGGTAGCGCCAGAGGATTACAGAAAGGCAAAAAGTAGAGTCTGAATCCCCACCAGAAAGGGCGCTTCTGAACTGGGGATTTACTCAGTGCCGGCCTGCCACGGGAGACACAACGGGTGCAGGGTTTTCGGCTTGACAGATGTAGGGCAGTCATTGTGCTGATGGCCTTCCTGGCGAGATGGGAATGGTCCTATATTCCATCTTCGATGAATCTCACCAGAACTTGATTCATTCGACACCGTTCCGGGCCGGGAAAGGCCGGTTCTCCGGCCATGCAGAAGCTTGAAGCCCAGGAAAAAGCCTCAAGCTACTGCTTTCGGGCGCAAAGCAGCGATGCCGTGCGCAATCATTAATATAAGGAGAAGATTACATGGAATACGTGTATCTTGCGATCGGATCGGGCGTTCTTGCCCTTCTGTTCAGCTTCTGGCGAACCGCATGGATCGGTAAGCAGGACGAAGGAACAGATAAAATGAAAAGCATCGGCAAGCACATCGCCGATGGTGCAATGGCCTTTCTAAGGGCTGAGTATAAAGTACTCATTATCTTTGTTCTTGCTGTAGCCATTCTACTTGGTGTTACAGCTAGCGAAGAAACCTCCTCCTGGCTGGTAGCAGTAAGCTTCTTTGTAGGGGCTCTGTGTTCCGGACTGGCTGGTTTCCTCGGAATGCGAGTGGCCACCAAGGCCAATGTTCGAACTACAAACGGAGCCCGAACCTCTCTGGAAAAAGCGCTTTCCATCGCTTTCTCCGGAGGATCAGTTATGGGTCTATCCGTGGTAGGTCTGGGAATCATTGGCCTGGCGGGTTTATTCGCCATCTACGAAAACATCTACGGATTCGATGGCGCTGCTACCAACAAAGTACTGAACATCCTGTCCGGGTTCTCCCTGGGCGCTTCTTCCATAGCACTGTTCGCTCGTGTGGGCGGCGGTATCTACACCAAAGCGGCTGACGTGGGCGCTGACCTGGTGGGTAAAGTAGAAGCTGGAATTCCAGAAGACCATCCTCTGAACCCTGCAACCATTGCCGACAACGTGGGCGATAACGTAGGGGACGTAGCCGGTATGGGCGCTGACCTTTTCGAATCCTATGTAGGATCTATCCTGGGTTCCATGGTTCTGGGAGCTACTTTTATGGGAGCTCTGGGAACATCTCAAGAAGAGTTTGGTGGAATTGGACCTCTGGGCGCAGTTCTACTTCCTCTGGTTCTCGCTGGAATCGGTATCGTAGTTTCTATTATTGGAACTTTCTTCGTAAGAGTAAAAGAAGGCGGAAACCCTCAAACAGCTCTGAACGTAGGCGAATTGATTGCAGCAGCATTGATGCTGGTAGGCGCATGGTTTGCTATTGATTACATGCTTCCCGATCAGTGGACTGAAAAAGGTATCCTGACTGGAGAAGAAAGAACCTTCCATAGCTACGGCGTATTTGTGGCTGCCATTGGCGGTCTGGTTGCCGGTCTGGCTGTAGGTTTTATTACCGAGCATTACACAGGAACTGGCACAGGACCTGTGAAATCTATTGTTAAGCAGTCCACTACCGGATCTGCAACAAACATCATCGCCGGTCTGGGCGTTGGTATGCAGTCCACTGCTCTGCCAATTCTGGTAATCGCTACGGGTATCTTTTTTGCCTATTCTTTCGCAGGTCTGTATGGTATTGCCATTGGAGCCCTGGGAATGCTGGCCAACACCGGTATTCAGCTGGCTGTAGATGCCTACGGTCCAATTTCAGACAACGCAGGTGGTATTGCCGAGATGTCCGAACTTCCCCCGGAAGTACGCGAAAGAACGGACAAGCTGGATGCTGTAGGTAACACTACTGCGGCCATCGGTAAAGGTTTTGCCATCGCCTCAGCTGCTCTAACGGCTCTGGCGTTGTTTTCAGCATTTATGAGCCAGGCTGGTATCAGCGTAATCGACGTTGCCAATCCACTGGTTATGGCCGGTCTATTCATTGGCGGTATGCTTCCCTTCCTGTTCTCTGCTCTGGCAATGGGAGCTGTAGGACGTGCAGCCATGGATATGATTGCTGAGGTTCGTCGTCAGTTCCATAATATCCCGTAATTGAAAGAAGCTCTGGGTATCATGAAGAAGTATGACAATGACTTCGAAAAGATTACTGAAAAGGACCGAGCGATCTTCGATGCA